>JABHYW010000023.1 GCA_018656655.1 Candidatus Komeilibacteria bacterium
CGAACATTGGTCGCTTTGTAAATATATTCTGCACCAATCTCATATGCCCTTAGTACTAATGCTGTGTCAGTTGTAAAATATGGCTTGCCTGTGCCAGCAGCAAAAATAACAATATGCTTTTTATTCAAATAGCTATTAGCACGCTTAGCACTATAAGCTGACATAGTAGCTGGAATCACAAATGGCGACAATACCTTGGCTGGTTGCTTCATTTTGGTCAGGACTGCTTGTAAGGCCATAGCATTTATCATTGTAGCTGCCATACCAATATGATCAGCCACCTCTCTATCTATTTCCATATTTTTGACCATACGAGCACGGAATATATTGCCCCCGCCAAGAACAACACCAATTTGATAACCTTGCTTAGCTAACTTTTTAAGGCTATCTGCCAATTTCATAATCTTGCCAAAATCAAGGTTAGCTTCTTGATTACCCTGCTCCATCACCTCACCGGAGAGTTTTATTACAATCCGTTTATTTTTCATCCCGTTAGAAATTAATAATTTTTCTACTTTTATCCCATTAGTATAAAAGTGTTAGAATTTCTAACGGGATTCATTTTTTGATTTTAAAAATCTTATTCTTATTATGGCAAATTGCTCTGAAATTAGCAAGATTCTAAAAACCCCCGCGTCAGACGCAGGGGTTTTCTAAAATATTTTATAATGAATAGTATCCAAAATTTTCTATAGTCGCATTATTTTCTTCTAAAAGCTTTTCAATAGACTTTTTATCGTCTTTAACGTAGGTTTGTTTAATTAAGCATACTTCTGTATAAAATTTATTGACTTTACCTTCTAAAATCTTAACAATCACTTCGGCTGGTTTACCTTCTTTCTTAAGTTGTTCAGTATAGATTTCTTTTTCTTTATCAATAACTTCAGTTGGCACATCTTCAGGTACTAAATATTTTGGTGCCATAGCAGTAGCATGCATTGCAATATCCTTAGCTAGCTCTTCATTTCCACCCTTAAGCACAATAACAGACGCAGCTTTATTATTTGAGTGTAAATAAGTTCCAACTACTTCGCCTTCAAAAATATCAAAATTAGCTAACTGTAAATTCTCACCAATTTTTACAATTAATTCATCCTGAACATGTTTACTGGCCCAAGTAGCGAATTCTTCTTTACCTAATTCCATTAGCTTAGTAGCTAATCCTTGAACAGCGGTTTGGAAATCTTCGTTCTTAGCTACAAAATCCGTTTCACAAGCCAAGGCTACTATAGCTACTTTGTTATCTTTCTGCTCAAAAGCTATAACTCCTTCTTTAACTTCTCTATCAGATTTTTTAGCAGCAATCTTTTGACCTCTTTTTCTTAAAATCTCAATTGCTTTTGCTCTATCACCGTCAGCTTCTTTCAATGCTTTATTAACATCTGACATTCCAGCGCCGGTAATTTGTCTAATTTCTTTGATTAATTCTAATGACATTTTTTTATTTGTTTTATTTAAAATATAATTAAATGCGTGAACCTCTAACGGCATCAGCCATTAAATCAGTAATGATTTCAATAGATTTGATAGCGTCATCATTAGCTGGAATTGGATAAGCAGTCAACTCTGGATTAACATTAGTATCAACCATGGCAATAACTGGAATACCCATTTTATTGGCTTCTGATACTGCAGTGGCTTCTTTCTTTAAATCTACAACAAAGACTGCCTTTGGTAGAGTTTTCATACTTTTAATACCACCTACGTTTTCTGTCAATTTATTGAGTTCTTTTTTAAATTTAACTTGTTCTTTCTTGGTATACATTTCCCAAGTACCATCTTCTTCTTCTCTTTCTAATTTTTCCAATTTTCTAGTCAACTTAACGATGTTCTCAAAATTAGTAAAAGTACCTCCTAGCCAACGGCCAATAATGTAAGGCATACCACAGCTCTCAGCAGCTTCTTTAACAATAGTCTTAGCTTGCTTCTTTGAACCGATAAATAAAATAACACCCCCAGCTTTTACAGTCTTCTCTACAAATTTTATAGCTTCCTCTAAGCCTTTTTGAGTCTTTTGTAGATCAATAATGTGAACGCCGCTACGTTGGGTGTGAATGTAATAGTTGGCTTTGGGGTATCTCTTTGAGGTCTTATGACCAAAATGAACACCTTTCTTCAACAACTCTTCAAGTGTTGGTAATTTCATATTTTTCCTTTCTTTACTTCGCCATAGCTTCAGCATAGGCGAGTTACCCGTATTTTCATATTTAACGGCCATCCTTCGCCAAGGCTTCGGATGGAAGGTCAGTCAAATAATATAGAAAATACTTGTGATTAATTAAACAGGAATACTTTAACATAAATATTTAAATAAATCAAGCCTCTAGGCTTGTTACTTGACAAAATATCTAATTTATACTTATATATAGCTGTAATGTTCCATTGTTTGTTCTCTAAATGAAAGGCACCGTCATGTGTAATAATCTTAACACCCAACCCCCTCCCGTTAAAATTTGCCAAATTTCAGGCAATACCTGCAATATCTGTTTTAAGCATTGCGAAGACGGAGACGTCAAATGTCCTGAAGGACACCAGAAAGGCAAGAAATATAATAGACTCACCCACGGTATTACTTGTCATGCATTACAAGGCAATACTTGTAGTGTCTGTAATAGATTATTCGATAATAAACTGGTTTGTCCTAATGGACACGAAGTTCATAAGGTCTACTATATATAAATAAGACCTTTAGTTAGTTCAGCGCTCTATTAATTTAGAGCGCTGTTTTCTTTTATCCTTGACATTTTATACCTAATTTGTTACTCTGTTGGGGTATTAATTTAGTCTCTGGATCAAATCCGGGACGCAAAAATTAGAAAAAACATATGAAAAAAGACTTACATCCAACATATCATGCTGACGCTAAAGTAGTTTGTGCTTGTGGTGATAAATTTACAGTAGGTTCTACTGTTAAAAAAATTCACACTGAAATCTGTTCAAACTGCCATCCTTTTTATACTGGAAAAGAAAGATTGGTTGATACAGCTGGTCGTGTAGATAGATTCAAAAAAATTACAGAATTACAAGCTAAAACTGCTAAAACTAGAAAAGGTAAAGCAGTTAAAAAGGCTAAAGCTGTTGAAAGAAAACTTGCCAAAGAAAAAGCTAAGATCAAAGCTGAAATTGCAGAAAATTCTAA
>JABHYW010000024.1 GCA_018656655.1 Candidatus Komeilibacteria bacterium
ATCTTTTACTACTATTTCTGCAGAACAATGTGGAATAGTATTAGGTGAAAAGATTGAAGCTGAAGAAGAATTAATTCCTGAGCCTAAAGTATTAGGTGAAAAAGAAGAAGTTTGTACTTATATGACTCCTGATGAAGATGTTTTAGGTCAAACTGAATGGGCTGATGGCACTCTATTAAGAGGTTGTGGTCCAGAAGTTTATCGTATTGAAAATCAACAAAAACGTCATATTAAGAGTTTGTCTGAATTATTTAACTATATTGGACAAAGCATTTATAATGTTAAAAATAGTGTTTTAAACCTATTTTAAGTAAAATTTACTTTAAAAAAGCCACTTGAGAATGTTTCTCTTAGGTGGTTTTTTTGTTTTGTATTTATGTTATAATAAAGCCATAAAGTAGAGGAATTTTGCCCCTATTGACAAAATTATGAATATATGATATAGTTAATCATTAATATTTGTCTATATAAGTTATGTTAAATAATAAAAAAGACAGAAAAATAATAGATTCTGATTCTGATGGTTTATCTGACGATGAGGAAAAAAAATATGGCACCGATCCATTTAATCCAGATACTGATAATGATGGTATGAGTGACGGTGAAGAAGTAAAAATAGGCAGAAATCCTAACGGCCCTGGTATGCTTAAAGATATTTTTATTCCCCATAAAAATAATAATTATAAACCTCACGCTCTACATCCAAAGAGATTAGCTTTTCATGCTATTTCAGCTATAACCATAAAAGTAATTATGGTAGCTTTTGCTTTATCATTTCCAGTGCAAGCTTGGCTTTCTCCTGATGTTTTATATCAGCAAGCTCAAAAGATTATACAATTAACTAATAATATTAGAGCTGAATTAGGTGTAGCTCCAGTTAGAGAAAATCAAGTATTAAATATGGCAGCCCTAAATAAAGCTGAAGATATGTTATTTGATGAGTATTTTGCTCATGTTAGTCCTGATAATAGAGCACTTAGACATTGGTTGTATGATTTAAACTATAATTTTAGAGTAGCTGGAGAAAATTTGGCTATTGGTTTTTCAGATGCTAATGATATAGTGGTTGCTTGGCAGGAATCTCCAACTCATTATAGTAATTTAATTGATCCTGATTTTACAGAAATTGGCGTAGGTGTCATTAGTGGTGCTTATAATGGTTATGAGACTACTTTAACTGCTCAGCATTTTGCCGATCCTTACTCAGTAATTGTTCCAAGTTCTGAAACTCCTGAACCAGTTCCAGAGCCTATTGCTCCAGAAATAAAGGAAGATATTGAAAGGGCTCAGGATTATAATACAAAAGTAGAGCAAGCAGTTGTTGAATTGAATGAAGAAGAAGCTATTGAGGGCTCAATAGAGGAAGATTTATTTATTCTAGAATTACAAGATGATTTAGTTTTAGCTGAAAAAGACGAAGTGAATAACGAAGTCATAGAGGGAATAGACTTGAAAAAGCCAGTTTTACTTAGTCCAGAAGATGGTTATATTTCTAAAGATAATATAAATATATTGAATGTCTTAGCCCAAGGAGCTAATAGAGTAGCTGTTTATTCAAACGGAGAATTAATTGCTAATAAAGTTATAGATAAAGAGAAATTTGATATAGCTATTAAATTTGATGAGGGTGAGCATAATTTACAACTAATAGCTTATCAAGGACAAAAATCAGCTGATTCAATTTATTATACACTTAATATAGATAATACTGTTCCAAGCCTAGACCAAAGCCAAACTTATATTTTGGTTAATAAACCTAGCGGAAAAGAGGATATAGTTTTAAAAGCCACTGCTTATTTAAGCGAAGACACTACTGAAGCTTTTGTGGGTTTTGCTGATCATAGAATAGATTTACTTAAAGATTATAGTGAAGATGGTAAATGGACCGGACATCAGGTTATATCAGGTGTAAATTATGATTCTTTGTTTAATCCAATGGTTTTAGCTACTTTAACAGCTGTGGATAAGGCTGGAAATGTTTTAGTTCAAGACATTAATTGGGAGGATATAAAGCCAGTAATTGGTTCTACAGTAAATCAATATTCATTCTTAAAACAAAGTAATTCAGCTTTTATAAAACCTTTGTTTAATATAGGCAATATTTATTATCAAATTATGCTAATATTAGCTTTTATAGCTTTAGCTTTAAATGTTTTTATTCAAATAAGAAAACAGCATGTTAGTACCATAGCTTCTACCTTAGGTTTAATGGCTTTGCTGACTTTCTTGACTATTTTTTAAAAAAGAGTAAGTTAAAAGTAGATGCTTATAAATTATTTACTCTTGACAACTTATAGAAAGTATTGGTATAATAATTTGTTAAAATTAAAAATAATAATTTAAATATAAACTGTAATTAATTACAGTTAAGCAGCTTAATAAATTTTAAGATAAAATATGAAAAATGTTTTAAAAACTGGACTTTTCTACCTTGTAGTATTTACTATGGTAGTAGGAAATTCAATGCTAAGTATTGATTTTTCTACAGCTATAGCTCAGGCTGAAGAGTCAGAAAAGAAACCAGAGGTTTTAGCAGAAAAAATAACTGTTGAACCTTATTCAAATCCAAATCCAGTAACTGCTGTATGGGGATTAAATAACGAAAGCGTTATAATTACTTGGGCAGAAATTACTGATGATAGACTTGATGGCTACAAGGTTGTTATGTCTGAAACAGAAACTCATCCAGTTTATGATCATTCTGGTGATGATTATATTGAATGGCAAACAAATTCTACTATTACAGAATATGTTCATAATTATGAATTTGTATGTGATCAGAACTATTATTATTCTGTTACAGCTTTATATGATGATAAAACTGTATTTATTGCTGGTAATGCAGTAGAACTCAATTTTGCTTGTGAAGTTCCAGCAGAATGTGGTAACGGTATTTATGAGCCAGCTAATGGCGAAGCTTGTGATAATGGATTGGCTAATATAGATGGTCAATTGCCCGTTTATGATCCAATAGAAGGTCAGGGAGATAGAACTTATTGTTCTACTTCTTGTCAATTGTATGATGTTATAGGATTATGGTGCGGTGATGAAATAGTTACTACTCCTCCAGAAGAATGCGATGGTGAAGACAATTGTACAGCTGAATGTATACTTATTGAAGAACCAGAAGAAGAATGTCCTGAGGAAGATAACCTTATTATAAATTATAGTTTTGAAGAACCAGTAGTTACTAATGCCTCTCTATGGCAAAAAATGAGTTCTGTACTTGGTTGGGTAATTGAAAGAGTGTCTGATAATTCAGCTACTACTCTAGAATTCCACAAAGGCTGGAGTGCTAATGTAGCTGCTGATGGTCTACAATATGCAGAACTTGACGGTGATCATTCAACACGTATCACTCAAGATGTAGTTACAGAAGAAGGTGCAGAATATAAATTATTTTGGTCTTTTGCAGCACGTCACAACATTACTGCCGAACAGAATCATCTTTCAGTTGAAGTTAATGGTAGTCAAATAGGAACAAATGGTCCTATTGTTGGCAGTGCACCTCTTACTCAAAATGACTGGGAAAATTCTAATTATGTATTTACTGCTGATAGTACAAATACAGAAATAACTTTAGAAGATATTGGTCCAAGCGATACTTATGGCACTTTTGTTGATAATGTACGTCTTTGTAAAATTGCTGATCCAGAACCAGATCCAGAACCAGCGCCATGGTGTAGTGCACTTATGGGTGCTTTTAAAGCTTATTATGACCCAAGTTCATCTGTTCATGGTGTTTATAACGAAGTTATTGACGTATATAAAGGTGATGGTTTATTTGAAGTAATTAATCTGTCAGACGAAGGTTTAGTAAAGACTATGTATCATGAAGCTAATGATGCAGTTTGTTATGAACAATTTGAAGATGAAGAAGGCTTTAATTTTCAATGCGAAGATGAAGAGGTAGGTTGGTGCGGTGGTTTAAAACAAGGTATCGCTGATTTTTATGGTCAAACTTATATAAATGATGATTTACATCCTAGGTATGACTTAAATAATGATGATGTTGTTAATTTGAGTGACTCAGTATTACTAGCTCAATTAATAGGAACTGATAATCAAGCGGAATGTTATACATATTACGTGCCACCATTCTTGATGTGTGAAAATCCAGAACCAATTTGTGGTAATGGAGGAGAACCAGAAGTAGGTGAACAATGTGATGACGGCAATTTAATAAATGGTGATGGTTGTAGTTCTAGTTGTCAGCTTGAAAATACACCACCGCCACCATGTAGTGGTTGCGGAACTACTTTCGCTATTAGAGATTTGAAATCAGATATCAGTTGTTCAGCTTTTGACATTTCATGGAGAACTACTAAAAACTCTGATACTATTTTAGATCTTGGTACTGAATCAGGCGTTTATACTGAAAATATAAATAATGATACTAATACTGGAAATCATAGTTTATCTATTGCCGATCTATTACCAAATACTACTTATTATTATAAAGTAAGGGCTATTAGTACTAGCGGTAAGGAAATAGAAGTAAGTGAAAAGTCATTTACAACTCCTCCTACTGAACAGTGTGAAGAGGTATTAGGTGAAAAGATTATAGGTGATCCATTAATTTGTGATTTCTTAAGACCAAGTGGTTCTGTAGGTGGTGATCTGGATATCGATGGAGTGTTCCAATATCCAAATGGATCATTACTAAGAGATGCTTGTGTGCCAACTATGCCAGTGTATTTGATTAAAGATCAACAGAAATGGCATGTACCTACTTGGCAGTATCTACATGATAAACATTTTGGTGAAAGAATCTATAATGTTGTAACTACTGTTTTAGATTATTATCCAGACTGGACAGGAGAGGTGCTAGGTGTTAAAGATTATGCTGATGGTACTTTACTCCGTGGTAACGATATGAAAGTTTACATTCTAGATAAAGGAGAAAAACAACATATTAATACTTTAGAGAAATTAGCTAAATATCTAGGACAAGATATTATAAACGTTAGTGACGAAGTTTTAGCAAGATATTAATATAATATTTATAGACAGCGTCCGCATTGTGCGGGCGCTGTTTTTGTTTTATAATGAAAGCTAGGATGAGGATAGATTTTTGTCCAAATTGTCAGCCCACTTCGCATTCATCCTTCGCCAAGGCTACAGATGATAAAAAAGCTACTATTAATACTACTTTATGAAAAAAATAAAATTTTATAATATAATTTCTTTATTAATAATTTTGTCGGTTGCTATATCAGCTTATTTTTTTAATAGCATGTTGCCAGATAGGATGATTACTCATTGGAATATCAATGGTCAGGCTGATGGTTGGGGTGATAAAAGTACCTTGGTAGTATTTATACCATTTTTAATTATTGGTCTTTATATTTTATTTAGATTTTTACCAAAGATGGATCCCAAAAAAGAAAATTATATAAAATTTGATTCTGCCTATCATGCCTTTAGATTATTAATAATAGCTTTTTTGGCAGCTATATATTTTATATCTGTCTATATAAATTTAGGCTATAACCTAGCCATGACAGAATTAACAACTTGGTTGGTTGGATTACTTTTTATTGCTATTGGTTTCTTGATAAAAAATGTCAAACAAAATTGGTTCATGGGCATTCGTAACCCTTGGACTTTGTCTAATGAAGAGGTTTGGAAAAAGACTCATTTAATGGCTCAAAAGGTGTTTATTGTAGGTGGTATTTTTTTCTTGTTTATGCCTTATGTTTCACCTGGATATGTCCCTATAATCTTTATATTTGTTATTGTTATGATACTTTTACTTAGTGTTGGCTATTCTTATTGGTTATATAGGAAAATAGAGAAAAAGTAGAGGAGTGTCTGAAATATAGTGTTTTTGTCTAAAATTAGAGAGAATTTGTTAATATATTACATATTGACAAATTTTTTATTATATGATATAATAATATGTTCACTACTAAGGTGGGCATATAGAATTATATGATCTAATACCTTAGTTAGTATTGGTCTTTGACATATAGTTTAGTTAGATAAACCTCAGTAAAGGAGAATATCATGTGGTTTGTGTTTTTTGTTTTTGTAGCTTTGACTACTGGGATATTGGCTTGCTTCGGTGTAGTCGATAACGTCTGGCATTGGATAATGCCAGATCATGCAGTGTTTGCTGCTATTGAATTGATCTTACTAATAGTCGTTTGGGTTTTTGTAGACCGAGCGTTCTATTGCGGAGAGATTTACAAAGAGGGAGATAAGGTCACAGGTTATCAGTATGATTCTGGTGGTCCGCGTCGAAGCCATGCTCGATTAATATATAGAGTACTTCTATTTTTTGTGATCATCTATGCTTTGGTTACAATTTTCCCAGAGTACATCATGGATAATCGTTCTAATTTTATCCAGCAGTTTAAAGGAGCTGCAGATCCAGTTAACGAGCTGATCGTTGGTGTTGACTCTACAGGAGTCGTTGATCCATTATATGTTGATATTTTGGAGACTAAGCAGAAGGATACAATTATAGGTGCTTGGCGTTGGCTCGTTCTGGGCTTTTGCCTTCTGGGTTTGTTCACCGTTAGCGAAAGCTTGATGAGTAAGAAAGCTAAGAAAAATACTAGCACTTTCGGTAAGTGGCTTCGGCTAACAGCTTTTGTAGTTGTTATAGGTATTGTTGCTTGGCCGATGATTCCAGGAACTTCGGGAAATTTCCCTTGGGAAACAAACTCGATTGTTTTGACGGATTCTACTCAGGTAACTACAGAAGTTCCTGTTACTACAATGACTGTTGTGACTGATGCTTCAGCTGTCTATAAGCTGAAGGAAGAAATCATGGTAAATCCGCAATGGTGGCGTTATGTGATAACGGCCATCTATTTACTGACACTTCTCGTACCGGGAATTTTCCTGGTCGTGAAGAAGAAGTATAAGACAGTTGGTATATTCCTTATAGTCGGTTTGGCAGCAGGTACTATCCTGCGGTCACTCTTCTTGCCTGGTGAGGTCTTGATGATGACTTCAAATCTTTGGTCACTGTTGCTCGGAACGGGCATCCTTGGACATGGAATTTGGCGTCATAAAGTCATCAATCATCCGATGGATTGGAATGTTGATCCTGAAGATAGCGATTCAAATGCTCAGAAGAATTACTATGGTCTGTGGGGCAATGCTTTGTTCCATAGTTTATTGTTCTTGTGTCTGGGTCCCTTTAAGGGTTTTATGCATTTATGGAGAATTCCTTTCTTTTGGAGTTTCCTCCTTTTGATTGGAACTATCTATTTTCTTTTGCGTAAAAACAAGAAACAGTGGGAAAAGATTTCTATTTTCTCGCGATACATATGGGATCTTTTTCGTAAGATGCATAGAAGTAAAACAGGATTAAATCTTCGTGGTCTAATCTACCAGATTGCGTCGAGTTTGATCGTTTCGATTATTCTGTTTTCTTTCTTCGTCTTGAAGACGAGCTCGCTTCTTACGGTCATCATTTTGTTACCAGCAGCCTTTCTTTTGGGTGCTAGTTATGAAGTGCAGATTCGTGCTATGCTTGTTCCAGCAATTCAAAAAAGGCCGATTTACAATCGTTTCCTACTCCTGGGTCAGAAGTATTTGACTAATGGATTTTGGGTTACATTGTTACCGGCATGGTTGTGGCGTTTTAAAATCATTGCAGTTCCCTTCGCACGTTGGGAGTTGGATGGTATTGAGACACCTTATATCCCTACTAGGGATCCGGATTTTGCTGGCGTAGAGGATGAGAAAGCGAATGCAGGCGTGCCTGTCAAGATTATAGCCAAAGCTTTAGCTCAGTGCTTTAATCCTTTCTATTTCCTCAAGATGCCGTCTGAAGATAGAGCGACATTGGAGGCTACTAAGGCTGTGCTGATTAGGGTGATGTTTGATGCCCTTCGGGACATCACTAGGCGTATTACCTACAATCAAGCTAAGATGCAGGATTACTATCAGTTCGCGGTTCGTCGTGGCGATTTGAAAGGTTATCCTGATAATCATCCTTTGGTGGTAAAATACCACAAGAGGGCGATTATGGAAATCAAGGTCAAATCTGTCGATAAGGATGGATGGAACGAAGTTGAAGGTCGTCAGCATCCTATAGTTGGTAAGTATGACCCCACTTATGTCGGAGACGATGAAGAGGGTATCATGATTCCAGCTACTTGTTCGGAGTACGTCGATTGGAAGATGGAAACATCTACTGGATGCAGGCTTTTGGAGCTAGGCATTATTGACGTGAGTGCCGAAGGTGTCGAAGCGGCTGAACTGGACATCGCTGTCGAAGAGCGTAAGCTAAAGAAGGCTAAAATCACTAAGAAAATCATGAAACAAATAGGTGAAGGTGAAGGTGATCGACAGGCTGCTCAAGTCCGTCATTTCCTGAAGATGATTCTTAGCCAGGACAGTGATCAGGCTCAAATGGGTATGGATTATCTAGTTCGTATAGTCGGTGCTGAAAAGTTAGGTACTCTCTTTGGTGCCGCTGAAGGTGGTAGTGATCTACTGCGTCAGCTGAGCGCCAAGGCTGGTAAGAGCACTACAAGCTAAACTATAATTTTCTCTCTCAAAAGAGAAACAACACCGGGATATTCGAAAGGAATGTCCCGGTTTTCATTTTCTTGAAATTTATAGCTAAACTATGGTACTATAATTATAATAATTAATAAAAAATTATGGATGTTAATAATGACGTAAGTCAAGAGAATTTAGAAAAATTAGCCAAAGAACGAGGTGAAAGATTAGCTTTTTTGTTAGCCTCTTTAAATATCGATGAAAAACAAAAACAAGCCTGGATAACTCTTTTACCAGAAATGTCTTTGGATCAACTAGATAAGTTGTTAAATGTTTTAGAAGCTAAATATTTAGATCAAAATAGCCAAGGTGCTGATCAAGAATTTAAAAAAGATTTAACAAAAATCCAAGCTGTGTATGATAAAAAAACAGAAGATTTAAAACAATCAACTCTTAATAAAATCAAAAATTTAAGTGATAAATTAGAATAGAATGTCCAAAGAAGATAAAAAGAAAAAACAAGCTATAGATAAAGCTTTTGTCGAAACATTAAAAAAGATTGACCGAGTTAAAAATAGGGTTAAGTCTAATATAGTTGCTAAAAGAGAATCAAAAGAACAAGAGCAAATTGATAATATTTTGACTAAGATTAAAAAAGATTTATAAATTATAAAATTATGTCAAAACAAGACATCCCAAAGAATAAAGAACTAAATATTGAAAGTAAAAAGAGTATAGAAGACTATGCTGATCGTAAGGTTGCCGAACTTACAACCAAAGTAGAAACTTTGATAGAAGAATGGAAGGAAACAGGTGGTTTAGATGCAGAAATTACCCAAATTAATACTTATTTAGAAAATTTTAAAACAGCTGTTAATGATATTAAAGAACAAAATAAAGAAGCTGGAGCTACTAAAGCAGGTATTAGCCAAGATTTTTATGAAAAAAATATTGAAATTGACAAAGTTGTCAAAGATATAGTTGATATACAAGACTTTCATCCAGCTCCTGAAGATAATGATATTTCAGAGCCTGAAGTAGCACAAGAGCCTACATCAGATGAGGCATCGGAAGAAGATTCAGAGGAAATATCAGAGGAAGAAGAGGGTGTTGAAAATGATGATACTGCTGTTGAATCGGAAGAAGATTCAGAAGTTACTGAAGAAGAAAATGGTCCGGGTAGATGGGCTAAATGGGGAGATAAAATAAATAAATCTTATACTGGAGCTAAAGAAGTATTGAGTACTAGTGCCGGTCGTAAAATGGTAGCCAAAGGTGCATATACTACACTTGCTACTATATCAGGTTATAAATTTGCTACAGATATAGCTTTGGCTGTGGGTGGTAAAGGTGATTTGTATAATTATTTTAAACAAAAGAAAGATACAAAGCGTGAACGAGGGAAAGTAATGGAAATAATCAATGATTCAAGTATTGAAAATGCTCAGCAAGTTTATAAAGAAAAAATAAATAATTCGGAAAATTTGTCAGCAGAAGAAAAAATAGAGCTTTTGAGTAGATTGGATACAATAATGGATGAGCATGAATATTCTGAAAAAAAGATTTTAGAGGAACGAAATGAAAAAATAAAAAAAGCCCTAGATGCTTACTTACAAAATAAAATAAAAGGAGCCAAAATTGCTAAAGATGCTATGTATATGGCTTTGACAGTTGCTACTTTGGGTTCTGGCTCTATAGCAACTAGAGCAGGTGCATATGGCTTAAGTAGAGCATCTGCATATTTTATGGCCTCTGCTATTGAAAGAGGGCAAAAAGCTAGTCAGCAATTTGATAAAGATAAAGTTAATGATGAGGTTAAAGGAAAAAGAAGAATAAATGAAATTGTGCGAGATGTTTTTGTGAATTCTACTCGAGAAACCCTTAGGTCTTTAGCAGGTAAAGGTAAAAAAGAAGATAGTGAGCATAAGGTCATGGACGGAGTGCAGGCTCTTGGTACTTTGTCTAGGGCAATTGGTATTGTATTGACAAATGTGGATCTTGGTGAGTTTAAAGATGGCTTGGAAGATAATATTAATAATTTATTAGATAACTTTGAAGATGAAGAAGCTACAGTAGAATCAGGAAATATCGAAGCACCAGAAACCCCAGATGTCCCAACAGAGAGTTTGTTAGATAATGCAGGTGTGTTTATATCATCAGAGGCACAGATTTTTATGGATGAAAATAATATTAAACTGGAAGATAATACATTAACTGGTTTAAAAGATATGCCGAATTTTGATTTTTCAGAAAATGAAGATGTTAATCTTTCAATGGATGCCAGCGGTAATCTTAAACTGGAGATTACAAATAAGGATGGTCAAACAAATTTTTATAGTATTAATAAAGATGGAGAAATGAGTGACGCTAAAGTACCAGTATCAACTGGAACTACTGAGCCTACTGAAGCTCAGGCAGGAATTAAACAAGGCCCAACAGAAACAGGAGAACCTCTTGGTGAGGCAACAGGAGTACAAGGACCTCCAGCTCCAGAAGATTCAGGTGATATAGCAAAGCCATTAAAATTTGAAGACACTATTGACTCTTCAGAAGAGGGTATGAGAGGCAGTGATTCTATTTGGAAATCTACTAAAAATATTTTTGAAA
>JABHYW010000025.1 GCA_018656655.1 Candidatus Komeilibacteria bacterium
ATATAGAGCGCCAACTCCTTTAGGACCATAGGCTTTAGAGCCGTTAATAGTCAAAAGATCCACATGAAGTTTTTTAACATCTAAATCTAGAACTCCAGAGGCTTGGCAGGCATCAGTATGGAAATATATTTTAGGTAAATTTTTCTCAAGGCGAGTTTTATTTAGGCGTTCTAGCAAAGCACCAATTTTTTGGATATCTTGGATAACACCAATTTCATTATTGGCCATCATTATAGAGACTAGGCGAGTATTATTTTTGATAGCCTTACTAATGTCAGTTAATTTTATCAATCCTTCGGCATCAACTGGTAAAATAGACACAGAGTGTCCAGATTTTTTAAGACTATCAGTAGTATGGAGGACAGCGTGGTGTTCTGTAGCCGAGGTGATTATATGACCGTCTTTTACTTTATTCATTACGCCTTTTAAAGCTAAGTTAATACTTTCAGTTCCGCCACCAGTAAATATTATTTCATCACTTTGGCAATTTAATAGTTGGCTAATTTTTAATTTAGCTTCGGTTATAGCTTCTTTACTTTTTAAGCCTAATTGATAGAGGCTGGATGGATTGCCATAATATTTAGTCCAATATGGTTCCATCGCCTTTACTACTTTAGGGTCAGTAGGGGTAGTAGAGGCATAATCTAAGTATATATTTTTTTTCATATTATTTTAATGTAGTATAAAGGCGCCTAATCACTTATTTGATAGGCAAAACCTTAATAAAAATTCTTTTCTATTTTACGGGTGGATGAATTTGTTTGCCGTCGTCATCAGAAATGATAATAGCATTAACTGGGCAGCTTTGAGCTGATTGGAGGATAGTAGCTTCATCATCACCTTTAGGGTTTTTAATAATGGCAATACCCTCATCATCCAATTCAAATGTATTTGGAGCTACTGCAACACAGGTAGCTACGCTAGTACAAAGTTCGCGGTCTACTTCAATTTTCATATCTGAATATATTTAATTATTATACAATAATACTATTGTAACCTAAAACGATTTTTTTATATATACCTTGACAAAAGCCTTTTTTCATGCTATACTGTCTTTGTAAGTTAGAATTGGCAACAAGTTCCGAGAGGAGCTGTGCCAATTTTTTATTTTTCTAGACTCTTTTAGAAAAATAGCCCCAATATTTAATAATTAAAAAGCTAACTTGCGAAAAACTTCTATGTTTTTTAAAAAAATAGTAGTTTGAAGAGGGACTAATTATGTTTAATAATAACGTAGAGTCATTTAAACTGGTTATTAGGCCAGGCGATCAAAAATTGAAAAATAGTGATTACTGGGCTGTAATTGTTTTATGTTCAGTAGGTGCAGGCGTTCTCCTTTTTGTAGTAGGAAACTCTGTTTAATAAAAATAAAAATAAAAATTATGAAAGAATGTAAATCTTTTCGCTTAGCTGGATTTCGATCTAGCCCCAAAGTGGAAAGTCATGAGAATTGGGCGGTCTTAACCTTATTTCTCTTTGGTCTATTATTCTGGACCATCTAAGTAGCATTCAATTTGGGGGAATTGAATTTAAAAAACAAAAATAAAAATAAAAAAATGCAACAATTAATTTATGTCCTACTAATTTTTAGTTGGACACCAATTACCTTATATTGCTAACCAAGTAGTATAAGAAATGAATTTACCCCGCTGAGCGGGATTAATATTTTCACTGTCTCGCACCTTGTGCTCACAGGAAAATATTGAAAAGAACATTAAAATTTAAAAATATGTCATTTTGGAAAAATTTGTTGGGAATTTCCAAAAAGGAAACTCAAATAATAGAAGAGCCAGAACATGATCTGGTAAATAGACCACCTGATGATTTACTGGTGGTTGAAAAAAAGGATGAGTCAAATTCATTAGATGATAAACAAGACAAGGTGAATGGCGTAGCCAGAGAGGGTGGTCTGGGCCATGAATCGAGTAATAAAGATTCTCCTTGATAGGATGTAATTTACAATTTAACAAAAATAAAATGCTGCATTAAAAATGGAGCTAGTCATAGTCTTAATAAAGGCTAAGGTCGTTGTAAAAAACGACTAACAAAAATAAAAATAAAAATCCTTGTCATATACAAGGTTTTTTATTTTGCCTTAAAAATGTTATAATAAGAGCAAAGTTTTAATCTTAAAAACAAACATGAAAAGCAAAAATAATTTGATTTGGAAAATTGCCGGTGAAGCTGGCTTTGGCATTAAGTCAGCTGGCATGATGTTTGGAAAAATATTTATGCGAGCTGGTTATGAAATTTTTGATTTTACAGAATATCCATCATTGATTAGAGGTGGGCATAATACCTATCAATTAGTAGTAGATATCAAGCCAGTCAATAGTGTATTCAAAAAAGTTGATATTTTAGTAGCTCTAAACCAAAATACTATTAAATATAATTTAGTAGATATGAATAAAGATGGAGCTTTTATTTATGATAGTGACAAAGTTAAAGTGTCATCAGCAATATTAAGCAATAATAATATACAAGGCATTGCTATCCCACTGACCACTATAGCTAAAGAAGCCGGCGGTGAATTGATGAGAAATGTAGTAGCTTTAGGAACCACTATGTATTTAGTTGGTCAGCCACTTACAATAGCTAATAAAATTGTTAGAGAAACTTTTTCTAAAAAAGGTAAGAAGATTGTAGATAATAATATTAAAGCTCTTAAAGCTGGTTATGATTTTGTAAAAGCTAATATGGAAGATGAATTCATGTGTAAATTACCAAGCTTAAAAGCAAAAGACAATATTTTAATTACGGCCAATGAATCTTTGGCCTTGGGAGCTGTAGCTGGAGGTTTAGGATTTTATGCAGCTTATCCAATGACTCCTTCTTCATCAATACTTCATTATTTAGCTAAGATAGCGGCCAAGACTGGCCTAGTAGTTAAACATGCTGAAGATGAAATATCAGTAGCTAATATGGCCTTGGGAGCTTCTCATATGGGGGCTAGATCAATGGTAGCTACTTCTGGAGGAGGCTTTGCTTTAATGACTGAGACTTTAGGTTTAGTAGGTTTAACTGAAACTCCATTGGTAATGATTAATGTTCAAAGAGGTGGTCCAGCAACAGGCTTACCTACTTGGACAGAGCAAGCCGATTTACAATTTATGCTCCATGCGGCCCAAGGTGATTTTCCTAGAATAGTAATGGCACCCGGAGATGCTGGCGAGGCTTTTGAGATGGGACATCAAGCACTTAATTGGGCTGATATGTATCAATTGCCAGTGCTTATTTTATCTGACAAGTTGATTGGTGAGGGCAATACTACGGTGCCAAGATTTAATTCTAAAAATGTAAAAATAAATAGAGGTAAAATTTTAACTCAAGCTCAATTAAATAAAATCAAAGAGTATGGTAGATATAAAGTAACTCAGGATGGTATTTCACCAAGAGCTCTACCGGGTATGAAGGGTGGACTTTTTATTGCTAATAGTGATGAGCATGATGCCTATGGTTTTTCTAATGAAGATAGTCAAAATCGCATTGATCAAGTTGATAAGCGGTATAGAAAGTTAGATGAATTTAGAAAAATTATGCCAAAGCCTTTGATTTATGGTAATCCAAAAGCCAAGAAGACCGTAGTTTTTTGGGGATCGAATAAAGGCGTGGTTTTAGACTCTTACGTGGCTTTGCCTGACAAGATAAAGTCTAAAATTAGAATAATGCAATATCAATACTTGTGGCCTTTTGACGGAGAGTTTACTAAGCAGATATTAAATAGCTCTAAAGATATATTATTGATTGAAAATAATCCTAATGGTCAGTTGGCTAATTTAATTGCTCAAGAGACTGGTATTATGATTAAAAATAAATTACTTAA
This sequence comes from Candidatus Komeilibacteria bacterium, assembly GCA_018656655.1. Lineage (GTDB taxonomy): Bacteria > Patescibacteriota > Patescibacteriia > UBA1558 > GWA2-36-10 > XYD1-37-29. The sequence goes on from JABHYW010000025.1 coordinate 3,824, forward strand.
ATATGACGGACGTCCTTTCTTTAGGGAAGAAATAATTAGTGCCTTAAAAAAATTCTAATAAAATCCCTCCGTCCTTCGACTCACTTCGTTCGCTTAGGACAC
>JABHYW010000026.1 GCA_018656655.1 Candidatus Komeilibacteria bacterium
CCGAACTAACTTTAGCAATATAAAGCCCAAATATACCTAGGCCAGATAAAATTACAAAACTGCCAACTGTCCGTCCTAACCAAGTAGTAGGTACGAAATCACCATAACCTACTGTACTAACAGTCACTACACTCCACCACAGAGCTTCAAATATACCAGGAAAATAATGGTTATTAATATTGTTAGCTCCTTGCTCGGCCAGCCATAATATATGACTCGATACTAAAATGAAAATTGATAATAATATAAATACTGATCGAATATCTTTATTAAAAACTAATTTTATATAATGAAAAACATCTAATCGTTTACTACGGGTAGTTAATATACCCAAGCCAGAATTAAATGTATTATGAGAAAAATCAACAAATTCTTCTCTTTTGGCATTTTTAGTAATTCCAGCCATAGCGACATCTGCTTTTTTTGATTTTAATTTATCAAAAATATCAACAAATTTAGTTTCAGAATAAACACATTTGAGTTTTAATTCTTTGGCTATTTTTTGCCAAAATTCAAATTCAAAACCGCTAAATTTCCCCCCTTTAACAATAGTAATAGGATCAAAATCAGCAATAATGACTTTTATTTTTTTAGTGGGCATGTTTATTTTTATATTATAAATAATTTATTTCGTAATGCCTATTAATAATAGCTAATATTGGTTTATTTGTAAATTAGGTATATAAAATTTGCCTTAATAGGCGTTTTTTAATTGACTATTAGTTCTATTTAAGGCAATATATATTATACGAGTCCCGTCAGAAATTTACGGGATTATATGGATGAATAGTACAATATAGTTTGTTTATAAATTTATTGTAATTAATAAAATAAATTTTTATACGGGATGAAAATCATTATTGCTACACCGTTATATCCACCAGAAATAGGAAATATTTCTTTGTATTGTCAAAAATTAGCCAGACATTTAAGTGATAAGGATGATCTTAAGATTTTAACTTACGCTAATCAGGCAGAAATAGAAGAATCCTTAGATTTTGTGCTCGTAGATAAACATCAGCCTTTGTTTATTAGGCTGTTTAAATACACTTGGAAATTATTTAAAATGTCCAAACAAGCTGATTTAATTTATGTGCAAAATGCCGTAGCTGCTGGATTGCCGGCTATTATTGTGAAGTATTTAAGGAAAATTCCAGTGGTGGTTAATTTTGCTGAGGATGAATCATGGAAAAGATCAACTAATTTATGTTTGAGCGAAAGACCAATTGAGGAATTTTTAGCTGATAGAGACTCTAGTGCTAAAAACAAGTGGATAATGAGGATTCAAACTTTAGTTTTACGTAAGGCATCCAAAGTGATTGTGTCTTCAAAAGTTTTAGCTGATTTAGTGGCTAATTCTTATAAATTAGATAAAACAAAAATTACTCATAACTATAATCCAGAAGACAGAGAAGAAAAATTACCTTTTGAATTTAAAATACAAAAACATCAGGTGTTTACCAGCGGACCTTTATTAGATTGGGTTGGCATGGAAACTATTATTAAGGCTATAGATATTGTCAGTGACACCTATTCAGATGCGCAGTTAATAATTAGTGGTGATGGTCCAGCTAAAGACAGATTGGTAGATTTGGCCGCTAATTTAGAAGTAGCGGATAGAGTAAATTTTTTAGGTAAAATTTCTAAAGCTCAAAATTGGTATTTACGAAAAACTTCGCAAGCCTATGTACATAATTTTGAGGGTATTGATATATCAGGACAATTAACTCAAAGTTTTTTGGCTGGCATTCCAGTTATAGCTCGGGATACTAATATAAATAGAGAAATTTTTTCAGATAGTCAATGTGGTTTATTGGTTCGAGATTTAAAAGCTGAAGATTTGGCTAAAAAGATTGTTCAGGTTTTTTCTAATGAGGAATTGTCTAAAGATTTGGTAATTGAAGCTAGGAGTGTTTTGGAAAATAAATTTTCTTGGGCTGTTCATATAGATAAATTACATAATATTTTTGCTTCTTTACTTAGAAAATAATCATGGATAATAATTATAAAAAAAATTGGCAGAATTACCGAGATGAAGAGTTAGAAAAAGTAACTCCTATTTTAAGGAAGCTTGGTTTTATTTTAGAAAAAGAGCAAGTGCATATTAGTGGAGAACGTTATTTATCGGGGGGTAAAAAGTTGGTATTACTTGCTTATAGAGAATTAGATGGTAGGAAAGTTATTATTAAGATTAGCAGTGATGAGGGAATGTCAGCCGAAATTAAGAAAGAAAGAAAGTCTCGTCAAGTATTAAAAAAGATTAATTTCGCCTATCATATATTTTTTTCACCAGAGGAAATTTTGTTTATTAATAAAGAGGATTATACTATTTTTATTACAGAATTTATTGAACAAGAATCTACTTTTTTGGCACGGTCTTTACAAGATCAATTTTTTATAGCTCTTAAAGCTTTTGAGGCTCAGGAAGCGATACACGCCACTACTTATGAACATGCTAATACTATTAGAAAATCATTTGGTATTTGGAACGCTACAAGCTATCAAGATACTTTTAAAAGATATGTGGCTGATATTCAAGGCAATTTAGCAGATAAAAAAGATCTTAATGGTTTCTTAGAAGAGGCTGATAAATTTATTCAAAAGAATTTAAAGACTATTAATTTATATTCTAATTTTTTAACTCACTGGGATTTTGTACCTCATAATTTTCGTATTAGCGGCAATGAAATGTATCTATTGGATCATTCGTCAATTAGATTTGGTAATAAGTATGAAGGTTGGGCTAGGTTTTTAAATTTCATGATGCTTTATAATCAAAATTTAGAAAAATTATTACTTGATTATGTAAAAAATAACAGAAGTGAAAAGGAATACTTATCTTTGCGTTTGATGAGAGTTTTTAGATTAACCGAACTTATTTGGCACTATGTTAAGACTCTTAAGCAGGCTGAGGGTAATTTAAAAGTTTTAAATAAAAAACGCATTGATCTATGGACCAATGCTTTGGTTAGTGTTTTAGAAGATAAGCAGTTAGATGAATCTATAGCAAAGGAGTATAAAATATCTCGTGATAGTTTGCGCGATGAAGAAGAAAAACAAAGGCAATTAGATTTACATTAATCGGCTTACTGAGTTTATTTTATTTATAATATTTTGCTAAATACTTTAGCCCGCATATTTTTAGCTACTAAATCCCAATTATATTTTTCAGCTACCATTTGGTGGGCTTTTTTAGTAATTATTTTTGTTTTGTCGGGATTATTTAATATATTTTTAATAGCTTCAACTATTTGATCTGGAGAATCTTTATCTACTACCCAGGCAGTGTCACTGGATACAAATTCTTTGAGGCCACCTTCTTGAGTGGCTACTACTGGTAGCTTAGAAGCCATGGCAGATAAAAATGCATTACCCAAGCCTTCAGAGCGACTAGGACAGACAAATATATCTGATATTTGACGATATTTACTAATTTTTGATCTATCTACTGATCCCACAAATATTACTCTATTCTCTAAATTTAGTTTTTTAGTTAAATCACGTAGCATTTGCTCTTCTGGCCCAGCTCCAACTAGTAATAGTTTTATATTGTCTGATAATTTTGTCAAAGCTTGAATTGTATTATTATTAGCTTTTTGATGTACTAGCCGAGCAGTATTGACGAGGTATATTTCATTAGATTGTTTATTAAATTTTTGTTTTAAGGTTAGTAGCTCAGCTTCTGTGGTAACGGGTTTTAAATCACGAGGGTTGGCGCCGTTATGAATTAATTCAATATTTTCATCTTTAGTACCACGACGTCGAGCCCAATCGCCAAGGTGATTTGATATTACTTGTACTACATCAGCTTTGATGAAAGCATTGGTAAATAAAAACCCCAGTGGTTTCATCGTCTTTTCTATATAATCTGTTAGATCGCCCTCTTGGAGAGTCAAAGCAAATTTAGCTCTGGGAGACAACATTTTGTAAATAACGGCTGGTACTCCAGCAGAATGAGCCATCATAGACCAAATAGCATCGTATTTATATTTACGATTTAACATTATTCCTTTAAAAGGGGCTAAAAATTGATACAGTGGCTTATTTAGATCAAGGGGCAATTTACCCAGATCTTTCGTACTAGGATTTTTAGTAACTAAACCAATTCTATGAATTAAAACATTGCCAATTTTTTCCGTTTTAGGTAGTTGGTTATTGTAACGCAAGGTTACCATATGAAATTCAATATCATCTATACGATCAGTGATTTCTTTGATAGCTGCTTCGGCACCACTTACATTATTTGGGTAATAGGATAAGGAAAAAATTAGAATTCGTTTCATATTATTTATTTTTAATATCGTCAATATATTCTTGTAGTGTGTGTTTTTGTTTCCAACCAAGTTTTTTTATTTTAGCTGAACTAAAAGCTTTAGAGGAGCGGCTAGTTTTAGTTTGGGGTGCCATTTTTATCTGACAGCCAAATAATTTAGCTATTTGGAGAAGAGAATAAGTTTCTTTGGCGCAAATTCCATAATTATCTCCTTGGCCTGATTTGCCAGCTAGTATAATACCAGCGACAGTATCATCAACGTGCGTGAAAGCTCTGGTTTGAGTACCTGGCTTTCTGATAGTACAGACTTTATTTTTTAAATAGGCCTGTTTAAGTGTTTCAATAATGGTTCCATAGGCACCATCAAATTGTCCGGCTCTTTCTTTAGGACCATAGACATTATAAAAATAAACAGTGGCATATTTTAATTTATACCATTTGCTATAATTTTTTATTAATTCGGTATTAGTAGCCTTGCTCCAAGTGTAGGGTGCTGAATCACGGTTATTGAATTTAGTAGAAGATCCAGCATAGATTAATTTACACTTATGTTTTTTCCAAAATTCTAAAACACCAAAAGTACCAGCTACATTGAGGTCCCAAACTAAAGCAGGTTCATCTAAGCTGGCAGCTACTCTAGAATATTCGCCTAAGTGATAAATAATATCAGGTTTTTCAGATATATAACGAGCAATATTTTTAGTATGGCCTCGTCGATATTCTGCACCCTTAATATGATTTTTTTTGGAGCCACTAAAGTAATTATCCAATGAAATTACCTTATTAGATTTTGATTTAACTAGTTTAGTTATCAGATTAGCACCAATAAAACCAGCTCCACCAGTGACTATAATTATTTTTTTCTTGTTAGACATTTTTTTTATTATTGTGATTGATTTAAAGCCTCTATTATAGTAAGATTATATTACTTGAAATAAAAAGTAAAGATAATATAGATGTTAAAAATCACTTGGAAATATATTTACGATAATAGATATTTATTTGGGAAATATGCTACAGCTGGTTTTATTGCAGCTGTTATTGATTTTAGTATTTTATTTGTTTTGACTGATTTTGTTGGTCTACATTATTTAGTATCTGCTTCTATATCTTTTATGTTTGCAGCCACTGTTAATTATTGGATTAATAGGCATTGGACATTTAAATCTAGCGGTAAACGTAGAAAGCAATTACCAGTTTTTTTTACTATTGCCATTTTAGGTTTGATATTAAATAATAATATTATCTATATGTCTGTTGAGCAATTTAAGTTACATTATTTATTAGGTAAGTTATTGGCTGCAGCTATAGTAACTTTTTGGAACTTTTTTGGTAATAAATATCTTACATTTAGAATAAAATAATTATGAATAAACTTGAGACGGGAGTACAGGCAGAGCAGGAATTAATAGAACCAATCGAAGCTCTTATTGAGTCTTCATTAGAACATGGTCTTAAATTTGATGAAGGGCAGAACGCCATTATTTTGGAAGTTAATGCTGATGATTTAGATCAAAAAATGAGGGATAATTTTTTTTCTGAAGACGCTTTAATTCCAGAGAATAATTTTGTTTCCAAAGTTTTACGAATATTTAATGCAGGAGAAGGCGGAGAAGAAGCAGATGATCAGATTAGAGCTAAAGAAATAATAGAGAGTCAGCCTGAAGAAATTAAAGCTAATTTAGCTAAAATACCAGAAATATATACTCATAAAGATATAACTATTCACAGTCAAGAGTTAAAAAATAAATTAGATGCGGCAGGTATAGATGTATCTAGTGGTAAAGTAGGGGCATTATTAATGTATAGGGTGCAGGGGGTAGATTTTTTAAATTATTTATTAAGAGAGGCTATTAAAAGATGTCCAAAGGATGAGGTTAATAATATGACAGCTGTTTCAAATGCTCAAAATCAATTAGAGGTAGATCCAGGGCAACTAAATACAGAAGATATTTTTAAAGCGGCTACTGTGGCCATTGGTCTTGAACATTCAGATCGTATTATTTTAAATGAAACTAATAGAACTAGACTATTAGATTATTTAAAGAGGCACGATTTTGTTTTGGATTCAGCTATAATTGAAACAATAGAGAGAACAACAAAGGTATTAAATAAAGAGGACTTTTATCATAATGATTTGACAGAGAGAAATTTTATGGTGGAGTTAGATGATGATGGTCAGCCAGCCGATGTCTATTTAATAGATTTTGAGAAATCATCTGACGAAGAGGATGGAGATTTTGGTGGCGATATGGCTATTATCGGTCAGTATAAGCCTCTGACTAAAAGTAAAGAGCAGGAAGTGGTCGATAAAAAGGATAAAAAATTTATAGCCATTGAAAAATTAGGTGGCACAATTGCGAAACATAAGCCTGAAGAATATAAGTCGATAAAAGATGAATTGTTAAGAATACTGGCTCTTAATTATGAAAATGAAAAAGATCAAGAAAGTATTGATATTGCAGAGACTGGTGTTTTCTCTTTAGCTGGTTCAGTAGTTAGTGATAATAATGAGTTAGTAGCTGCTATTTTAATAGACATTTCTGAAACTCAGCCAGATTTGGTTAAAAAATATATAGATAGTAGAGCTAAAATAAATAAAACTTCTGATATTTATTCTAATCTTTTATCTAGAATAGGTCAGCGTTTATAAAATAATTTAAATAAAAAACAACCCCACTAAATGCGGGGTTGTTTTTATGGATATTTATTCTTTGTGCATTTCTTCGCCCTCTTCACAGCATTTTGGTTTACAACATTTACCCTTGCAAGCCTTAATAGAAATTAGAAATAGAGCCGCTACTATATGACCCCAGATAAAACTCTGAACCAGACCAGAAATAAAACTAACAACATTCATGCCACTAAAAGCAAAGAAATGAAGTTTCATTAGACTAAGGTGTAATTCTTGCTGAACTGGATTTATCCAATACCAAGCAAAACAAATTATGAATAAAAGCATGAATAACATGCTGAGTTTATGCGCTATATGCATAAAGTTAGGTTTGTGATTTTCCATATATTTATGGTTAGTTAATTAATTATTTATAATAATTTCTTGAAGTCTTCAACCATTGGCACTTGTTCTGACTCTAGTCCGTAGTTCTGTGAAGTGTAGTATGACGCCCAATCAGCGATAAGTGTATTGGCAAATATTTGAAACCATTTATTTTTACCAGTCAATTTAAGATTTGTAACTGCTAATTTTCTTTTTTTATATAGTTTAGTTACAACATCCATTCTTTTTTGGATTTGTTTATGATCTTTATCGTCACGTATAAAAATAAAGTGAAAATTTTGAGAAAGTTTTTTAGTAATAGGTTTTATATCAAAGCCAGTCATTTCATTATGGTTGAGTTCAGGGAAGATATTATAGAAAGCTGGAATTTTACCAGTTTCATTAAATTTTATTTTCCAAAGATAAGCTATTATTATATTATTTGTTGAAGTATAGATTACAGGCACTTTATTTTTTAAAGTTTTAGCTAGTTTTTTACCACGAGCTTCATAATTTTTTCCTTTGATAGTTTTAGCTAATCCACCAAGCTCTTTATATAATTTAATCTGATTCATAGCTTTTAGCATAGCTCGACAATTAAAGCCTAAAGCAGAGCGTGGCTGAATACCAAAGTCCGGCATTTGAATATATGGCAAGTTATTTTTCTTAGCGAACTTAATTAATTTACCGCCAGTGGCAATAACAATAATATTTAGTTTTTTCTTGTAAGCAATTTTTAAACCATCCAAAACCTCTTCAGTATTACCAGAGTATGAATTAGCAATTATTAAATATTCTTTTAATTTTTTATCAGACATAACTGGCAAGCCATAGTCTTTATGTGTATGAATATTTAAGGCTGGGACAACACTATTAATGATGCCTTGTGCTTGAGCAGAGCCGCCCATACCAAGAACAATAAATTTTTTAGCAGATTTATACTTTTTTTTGTTTTCTATTATTGGATTGTATTCAAATTGTTTTTGAAATTCTATAAAGACTTGTTTCATATATTTATATCTTATTTCTTAAGTAAATTTAAAACTTCTTTAATAATATAGGGGTGAGTCATTTTATATTTTTCCCAAAGTTGATCGGCTTTACCAGAACGACCAAATTGATCGCGAACACCGATCATTTTAATTGGGGTTGGTAATTTCTCTGATAATAGTTCAGCTACGGCAGAGCCTAAACCGCCGATTATCTGATGATCTTCTAGAGTAATTACTCGGCCAGTTTTTTTGACGCTTTTTAAAATAGTATTTTTATCTAGCGGCTTAATGCTAGCGGAATTAATTACTTCAAGTTTAATATTTTTTTTGGCTAATTCTCGAGCAGCTATTAGTGCTTCTTCTAATATCGGTCCACAGCCAATTAATGTAATATCTTTACCAGGTATTAAAACTTGCGCTTTACCAATAGCAAATTTACCCTTGGTAAATATTGGACCAGCTTGTCGAGCAAAGCGTATATAAACAGGTCCTTGATGTTTAGCAGCTGCAACAGTAGCTAATTTAGTTTCTTTAAAATCCGCTGGAGCCAAGACTACTAGATTTGGTAAACAGCGGGTAATAGCAATATCTTCTAAGGCTTGATGACTAGCTCCGTCTGGCCCTACGGATAGTCCAGTATGACTGCCGATTATTTTTACATTAGCATTACTATAACAAACAGACACTCTTAATTGATCCCAATTTCTGCCAGGGCTAAAAGCACCAAAGCTGGTAGCAAATGGAATTTTTCCTTCTAATGCTAAGCCAGTAGCAACACCTAACATATTTTGTTCAGCCACGCCTACTTCTACAAAACGACTTGGATATTTTTTTGCAAAATGATGCGCGCGCGTAGATTCAGCTAAGTCAGCCGAAACAACTACAATATCTTTATTTTTTTTACCAAGCTCAAGTAGAGCTTCGCCAAAACCATCTCGAGCTGATTTTAGTTGTATTTTTTTATTTGGCATTTTGTAGTTCTTTTAAAGCTTTGTTTTTTTCCTCTTCGTTAGGAGCCTTACCATGCCAAACATATTGGTTTTCCATAAAAGACACATCTTTACCTAAAATAGTATTAGCTATTATAGCTACAGGCTTTTTAATTTTTTTAGCTTTTTCTAAGGTATTAATAATATTTTTAATATTATGTCCATTCATTTCCATGACATGCCAACCAAAAGATTCATATTTTTTTCTTAGTGAACCAAGTGGCATAATGTGTTTAGTTAGTCCGTCAATTTGGATGCCGTTATTATCTATAATATTTATTAGATTATCTAATTTGTATTTATGAGCAGTCATAATTGCTTCCCATACTTGGCCTTCATTATGTTCACCATCGGAAGTAATACAGAAGATATGATGATTTTGTTTATTCATAAAACCAGCCATAGCCATGCCTACTGCCTGGGAAATTCCCTGGCCTAGCGGCCCAGAGCTGGTTTCTATTCCTGGTAGTGATCCTCGGTGAGGATGACCTTGCAGACCACTATTTATTTGTCGTAATGTTTTTAATTTTACTAGAGGAAAATAATTTGCTCGAGCTAGAGCAGCATAAAGGACAGGGCAGATGTGCCCATTAGATAATATTAGTCTATCTCTATATCGGTTATTAGTTTGTTCGGGAGTGTGTTTTAGAATTTTAAAATATAGTACAGTAAAAATATCAGCCATACCTAAAGAGCCGCCAGTATGACCAGACCCAGCTTTAAATAACATCTTGATAATGTCTTGGCGGATAGTATTTGCAGTAGTTTTTAATTCTTCTATATTTATTTTTCCCATATATTTATTTTACCATATTTGGCTTTTTTAGAGAATAAAAAAATCGTTCTGAGCGTAGTCAAACGGTTTATTATTTTATTTGACCATACAAAATAATAAAGGTACTATTATATAGTTAATGATTAATATAAAAATAATATGGTATTAA
>JABHYW010000003.1 GCA_018656655.1 Candidatus Komeilibacteria bacterium
ACAAGATTAAATGATATGGAAATGTCAAAACCAGAAATTGACTTCTACTTATCTCTATTTCAATCTATTGATATTATTTTATTAAGAGAATCTACACTACAAAATGAATCTTTTCCTACGCTACTAGAACATGAAAGAATGCACAAAAATATAGTTCACAATACATTAGAAGATTATAAAAAACTAAAAAAGGCGGCTCAAGAAATAATGTCTAGAAGAGATAAAGATGGAATACCACTAGTAACAGAGAGGGTTTCTAGGGATAATTTTCGTGTAGTAGCTGCTCAAATGAATTGGACAGAATTTTATACCTATATGGCTGGCAATGAATTTGGTCTAGAAGCAGAAGAAATGTTAAAAAATGATTACCCAGAAGCCCATCAATTATATATAACAATGAAAGAAAAATCTAAAATAAAAAAATAAATAATAATATGAATTGCATTAGTTGTAAAAAACCAAACGAAAAAAATCTCATAGTGATAACTAAGTTTTGGATTGTAACACTCTCACGTAATCAGGCGTATTTAGGAAGAGGCTATATAACATCAAAACGACATTGTAATAATCTATCTGAATTAAAACCAGATGAGTGGTCAGAACTTCATGACCTAATTAAAAAACTTGAATATACTCTAGAAAAAGCATTCAATGCAACTATGTTTAACTGGACATGCTTAATGAATGTGGCGTATCAGGAATCACCACCAAACCCTCATGTACATTGGCATTTTCGACCTCGTTATGATCATACTGTTGAAATTGCAGGAAAACAATTTAATGATCCAGAATTTGGACACCATTATAGTAGAAAACGAGAACAAAGTATAACCCCTACTGTTAGAGAAATTATTATTCATAAAATAAAACAACATCTATAGTCATCCTGTTAGACGAAATTACAAAAAATTTAAATTTGATTTCTTATGATTAAAATTAGACCACATCAAAAAAAAGATATTCCTTACCGCGTTAAATGGTTGAATAATTCAAATGTAAACAAATTTATAGGTGATGAATTAGGACAAAAAACAAATTTGAGAAAAGAAAAGGAATGGTTTGCTAATTATCAAAAAACAAAGAATAAAAAGTTTTTTACTATTTGCGATGATAGTAAACTAATAGGGTTTGTTGGGCTATCAAATATTAGCAAACAAAATAAAAATACAGATTTATTTATTGCAATCGGCGAAGATGAATACCGCGGTAAAGGAATAGGAAAAATTGCAATGAAATGGATAATTGATTACGGATTCAATAAACTAAAACTTCATAAAATTAATTTAGGTGTTGTAAAAAATAATATTGCAGCTGTTAATTTATATAAATCATTAGGATTTATTATTGAAGGAGATATGAAGGATGAAGTTTTTTCTGATGATAAATTTTATGATTTTTTATCTATGGCAATTTTTAACAAAAAAACCTAGAATATTTATTCTACTTGCATTTTGGACTATTATAATGTAACATTCAAATATAAGTTTTATATTAAATAATTAATAAAAAAATATGAACAGACGTGAACAAATGCCTGCACCCGAAAATAATCTCACAATCGAAGAGAGGGAAGAAATGCATGAAAAATATCATGAAAAAATGAGTTTATTTAAAGACACCCATGGAAAATTTATAGACCATCTGGAAGCAATGTCGGAAGGGACAAAGAAACATAAAGAAGGAGAAGAATGGACCGAGGAAAATGATCATGCTGTAAAAGTAGCAAGAGAAAATTTAGCTTTAGATGATAAACTCAGCGAAATATTAGATTTTGATAAAGGCAAAGAAATTGGGATAGGTAATATCTCTGCAGAAAACATTTCCAATGTTGAAGATGCTACTAAAAAACTAGAACAACTTGCGAAAGAAAATAACATAGAACTCTAAACTACTTCTAACAATAACGAAATAAAGTAAAAATCACCCTAGGGGTGATTTTTATTTTTTAGGCTTTCTAACGAAAGCGTTTATATTCCACTTAGTTTTATAGACTCCTTCTGGCTCTAAATCAAAGTGCGTAGTCTTGAGTAAATAAACTAACTCTCCAGTAGTGAAAGAATGATAATAACGCCAAACTGTACCTCCATCATCGGTAGTCCAAGGAATAAAGAAATCATTCCAAGAACGTTTAGACCAAAACTTTTCTAAAGCATAACGCATATATTTTTTCTGCCAAAGATTCCAATTAGTCATGAAAAGAAGCCCGCCTGGCTTTAACCAACGATTAGCCTTAAAAAGTAAATCCAATCTCTCCGCTCTACTAGGTAAATGATGAAAAGAGGCAACCATAAATATCATATCAAAAGTCTCGGGCTCAAAATAAAGCTCAGACATATCAGCTGTTATAAATTTAGACTTAGGATGATTCTGTCTAGCTTGAGCTATAAGCTGGTCACTAAAATCAACACCTAAATAATTAAGTTTTTTATCTGATTGTTCTAAAGATTTAAGCAGTCTACCATTACCACAACCCAAATCTAATATCTTGAAATTATCCTTTATATGTGGTATAAAGACTTGTAACTCTTTCCAAGGATAAGCTCGGGTAGCTGAAAACTCTCTAGCTATATCATTATAGAGTTCACGTAAATCATTTTTTATTTTCTCACTTTTCATGGCTACAAAACAACCTAAAATTTTGGATAAAATAGTACTAGAACTTTATGAATATAAAGACTCTAGCGAACTTGAATTTGTCAAAGCTTTACGTCAAGTGTTTTCTCGTCATAAAATGACTCCTGTTAGTAAAGCTAAGCTTATTGTATCATATAAAAACCTGATTAAAAAGGGGGAATTAAAGGCTAATAAAAACTTTGCTAGGCTATTAGTAAAAAGAGCTGTGCGTACTATGAGTGGTGTATCAGTTATTACTGTCCTCTCTAAACCATTTGCTTGCCCTGGAAAATGCGTCTACTGTCCCAGTGAACCAGATATGCCAAAAAGTTATCTATCAAATGAGCCAGCTGCCGCTAGAGCTAAGATGAATCTATTTGATCCAATCCGCCAAGTGACTATGCGCATTCAGGCTTTGGAGAATAATGGCCATCAAGTAGATAAATTAGAAGTATTAGTTTTGGGTGGTACTTGGTCTGTTTATCCTGAGAAATATCAACGTGAATTTGTACGTGATTTATTTTATGCAGCCAATACATTCCAAGCTGAACAAACCCCGCAAAGCGGGGTCCCGCTACGCGTGAAAAGAAAAGCTTTATCTCTAGAAGAGGAGCAAACTATAAATGAAGATACTAAATATAAAATAATTGGACTGACTCTAGAAACTAGACCTGACTATATAAACACCACGGAACTCAAAAGAATGAGAGCTCTGGGAACTACTCGTGTTCAACTTGGCGTTCAACATACTGATAATAAAATATTGGACTTAATAGTGCGTGGACACAGTATTGAACAATCTATCAAAGCCACTAAAATGTTAAAAGAGGTTGGTCTTAAAGTAGACCACCATTATATGCCTGACTTACCAGGTTCTACGCCTGCTAAAGATTTAGCTATGATGGAATATGTTTATACTTCACCTGACTTACAGCCAGATCAAATAAAAATATATCCCTGCGTGGTTAATGAATATGCTGAATTACACAAATGGTATAAAGAGGGTAAATACAAGCCATTCTCTGCTAAAGAATTGCTAGAGTTATTATTAAAA
>JABHYW010000027.1 GCA_018656655.1 Candidatus Komeilibacteria bacterium
AGATGTAGCAATTGTAATACCACGCTCTTTCTCTTCTGGAGCATTGTCAATTTGATCAACGTCCTTTTGTTGAGCTACACCACCGGCTGCGGCTAATACTTTTAAAATAGCTGCGGTCAGGGTTGTTTTACCATGGTCTACGTGACCAATAGTACCTACATTTACATGAGGCTTTTCTCTATTAAAAACTTCTGCCATTTGATTTCTTCTCCTTCTAATAGCCCCCTTAAAATTCAGGGTTTGTGAACCAGCTATCTTAAAATATTAATTATTATTTGTTAGTTTTGCGTTTTTTTAAAACACAAAGATTATAGCACTGTTTTTAGATTTTGGCAAGTCCCTAAGAGTATAATCTTAAAATTTAAGCTATTTTGACTAATATTAGCAAAAATACTAGTCTACTGGCTCAATATAGTATCTATCCTCTTCAGACACTGCTGACTTATCAACAGTAATCTGATTGTCAATGTTTTTAGACTTTTTTTCTCCATCAGCTGACGGATTTTCATCCCTTCGGCTTTGCTCAGGACCTTCAGCTTTACGAAGAGTGTCTACTTTAAAATCTTCTAAACTATAATCACCGAGATCATCTTGGGAAGCTTTCCAAACCGCAATATCACGGTTTATTTTACTAAGTAGTTCATCTTCTGAAAGACCTTTTACTGAAGATGGGCCATGAAGCAAAGCCTCATATTCCTTAACAGTCATCACTACATAAGGATCATGATGATCAGATAAAACTATAACTTTATCACCAGTTTTGGCGGCTAAATCTAAAACTTTGTCCATTTGCTTGTAATTTGCCATATTTTTATGCTTAAAAATTACTTAATGTCCCCATATCTTATGTAAAAATATAGCTTTTGTCAAGAAAATCCCCCTTTGTCAAGGGGGACTTTCAAATATAGAACTAATAGATGGCAATTCAAGCTCCCTCCCTTGATAAAGGGAGGGCTGGGGAGGGATTTTACTATTGACAAGATTAATAATATATGCTATACTGATATATTACAAATTAAGCTCTTTCAAATATTTATCTCCAAGGTACAAAATTGGAGCAGTGAGAACAGACAATTTTAGCTAGATTTTATCGGGCCTCTGCTCAATATTTTCAGTGTATTTGTCTGGTCAGCGGTGACTTCGGTCAGAACCCTGACACTCTCACCTCCAGTTTTGTGCCTTGGAAATTCATCTAAAGCACAAAAGGAAAGAAGTGTTTATTATGAATAAGCTAGCTTTAGTTGCAAGCATTTTTTTTATGATAGCTGCTACGGTAGCCGTCCATGAGAATAATTTTACAGTTGCTACATTTCTTGGAATTTTATCCATTAATATAAGCATCTGGGGTATCCAGAAATAATACCCTCTCCCGAAAGGAAAAATAATGTTTAAAGAAAAAACGAAGATTAAGATATCGGCATGTATAGCTATTACACCAGGCTTAGTGACTTTCTTTATTACCAATAACTTTACTTTAGCTTTTTGGATAACATTAGGACTTTTATCCATCCACTTCATCTTCTGGAGAAGGTAACTCCTTCCTCTTTCCACACATCTGGGCGGTCAAATGACAACAAAATGTCTCAACAAAGACCGCCTCCCTCCTAAGTTTATTAAAAATTAGTAAATTTAGGAGGGATATAAATAAGACTTCCGCGTC
Organism: Candidatus Komeilibacteria bacterium; assembly: GCA_018656655.1. Classification (GTDB taxonomy): domain Bacteria; phylum Patescibacteriota; class Patescibacteriia; order UBA1558; family GWA2-36-10; genus XYD1-37-29. Next base: position 1,661 of record JABHYW010000027.1, read on the forward strand.
TGACGCGGGGGTTTTATTATTTATCTTAAGTTAGTCGAAGAATTGACTAATGCCAAAACATTTGTTATAAGTAATAGTCTAAAATGTTATTTTCATATTTCAAAATACTGATTTGAAGAATACTAATTATTCTTTAGTTCTGTATTTTGAAAATTATTAGTCAGTTAAAATGGTGGACTAGCTAATAGTAATAATTTGACACCGTTAATTAAAATTCCCTACAGGGAATTATGAAGGAGCTAAAATGAATATTCTGCAAGAACTGTTAGATCAAAGCAAGGATATCGATCCCGCAACCGTTAAACTGCCTACGAGTGAACCAGGTGACAATGAGACTATAGCCGGCATCATGTCCGATGATGCTAAACGTCTATGTGGCCTACAAATCCAGCTCTCAAACAAGATGAAAGCAATTCTTACGGAAATCAAGAGTCTAGATAAAGACAGTGACCGTTATCGAGAACTAGATTTAGAACTAGAAATTATTGATTTACGAAAAGACATGGTCCAGAATTTAATATTAACCACTGTTTTACTGGAGTTTCCTGAAATAATTGGTAAAATCAGCTTTCTGATCCGCAAGGATGGTCAGGTCTGCTGGAAATTCTGTAATCAGGAATTTAGTGACCTTGAAGTCATGACTGTTATTTTAAACGACATGCCTATAGAGCTCTGTCATTGATCCATAAACGATCAAGAAGGCGCGTTCTACAAAGAATGCGCCTTTTATTATTGACAAAAATATAAATATTTGTTATTATAGCGCCTCGTTCATCTACAAGGATGTCTTGAATACCTTTAACGCAAATGGAGAAAAAATTGAGCGAATCATTAGCACTGCCCTTTCAAGAGACCTATTTACTCTTGGCCCACACTAGGTTAACGTTTTCTATCCTTGAAAACCCGACCAACATCTGGCTAATTATTATGGCTAAGATGCTACGTTTGGCACTAAAAAACGAAGCTGTGAGTTGGCCGCAACTCGAGGAACGAGGTCTCACGCACTCTAAACTTTATGATTTAGAGAAGAGACTCGGGCAAGTCCCTTTGACTACCTAAGTCTCACCCACCGCCTGTCCTAATATAGGATAGGCGGTCTTTTTTTTGTCCAAAAAACTTACACTTGACTAATCTTATAATATTTGTTAAAAAATAGTATACAATGTTATTTTACAAATCCTAAAAAACGATGTTATATTCACTATTTCTCACGAAAGGAGAAAATAATGTACCAATTCGAAAAATGGCTAAGAGATCTATTAGCAAAACTTCAAAAAGAAAAAAGATGGAAAAGCTTAAATGCCTCGTATGAAGAAAGCATACTTGAACATAGTATAAAAACTGCTTGGCTTACACAATTAATGATTGCTATCGAATTAGACGCGGGTAATCAATATGAGCTCGATCCCTATATTCTTTTGCAATGTGCTATCAATCACGATATCAGTGAAAGTATTGTAGGCGATATTGCCTACACCCGTAAAAGTGAAAAAGATGAAGAAAACGAAAAGAAAGCCTTTGAAGAATTAATTACTCAAATTATTCCTCAAAATCTACACCCTTATTTTCCTCTTCCTCTTGACATGTCTTCAACAACTGATCAAAAACATAAAGATTTTTGGGAAGCAATTGAAAATATTGGCTATTGTATGTTTGCATTAGCTGAAGAAAGACATGAATTTGACATAGTCATAACAAATCACCTACCTGTTATTGAAAAACTTTCTAAATTTATTTCTGTTTCTATGTTTTATGATAAAATTAAAACAGAATATCAAAAAAGACTTGATGCTCGTCATTAATGGTCAAAATCCATCAAACAAAAAACTCCTCATTCAACAATGAGGAGTTTTTAAAATACCTGCTTCGCGTAGCAAGGCGAGTAAATTTAAGCTTTTTTCATTATTTCTTCAGCTACATTTCTAGGCACTTCACTATACTTAGCAAATTCCATTGAATAACTAGCTCTACCTTGAGTCATAGATCTAAGAGCAGTTGCATAACCAAACATCTCTGATAATGGCACTTCAGCATTAATTACTTTAGCACCAGCTCTATCAGTCATTTCAGATACTTGTCCTCTCTTAGCATTTAAGTCACCAATTACATCACCCATATATTGTTCTGGAGTAACAGCTTCTACTTTCATAATAGGTTCTAAAATTACAGGCT
>JABHYW010000028.1 GCA_018656655.1 Candidatus Komeilibacteria bacterium
AGCATGAAAATATGAATGCTACTTCTACTTTTTATAGTATTGGTTCACAAGCAGTGGCAGGCGGTTATAATACTCCAGGGACTTTATATTCTTCCATTTTAGATGTTGGTTCATCAGACAAAGAACTTAGTAGCGTTACAGTTGAACAAAATATACCTAGTGGCTGTAGTTTACAAATTACAGTTGAAGTAAGTGATGATATTACTTTTCCGACAGCTGGCATTACAAGCGAAGTTTATGAGGATGCTAGTACTAGTTATTATACAAGTAGCACCAGCAGTACTTTGAGCGGTAAAAGATATTTTAGATATAAAGTAGATGCCACAGCTTGTAATACTAATACGGAAACACCTACTTTGTATGGAGCTAAATTTAATTATCGATGATTTTTTTGAATAAACTCCTCGACTACGCTCGGGGCAAGCAAAATAAAAATGGTTTTTCTTTAGTGGAGGCGATAGTATATTTAGCTATTGTTGGTATTTTACTTACAGCCACTGTTAGCTTACATTTAACTTTGGGTGGTACAGCTGATAAGATGAGTTCTAATATTCTGGCTTCTCGAAATAGGCGAGTGGCTATGGGAGGAATTGACTATTTAATTAAAAATGCAGATGGCTTATTAAAAGATGTGGAAGGTGACTGTTCTAGTTTTGGTGCTACTCCACCAGTTTTAGCTTTATATTTTGAAAATGATAATAATCTACCTGGCACTTGTGTAGCCAATGGTGGAGGAGTAAGAATTTCAGTTAGTGATAAAAAAGTGTCTATGAGTTGTTATCCAAATATGATAGGTAATGGTTATTATCAAAATTGTGATACTTCAGTTTATCCAGCTGTTAATATTTATCATCTTAGTTCTCCAGATGTAGCCGTGCTTAATTCTTCATTAAATTTTTCTACTTCTACAGCTACTTCTACAGCTAATAATTTTATGACTTTGACTACTAATCTTAGCGTTGGTACTCATTCTAATAATCAAATTCGTTTAACAGCTAATTCCGTGGCTACTTCCACAGTTATTATGCGAAATGAAGTGGCCAGTGGCCTGATATCGTGGTGGACTTTCGAAGGCGGAGCAAGTGTAGATTCACAAGGAAGTAACGACCTTACTTGCCCTATTTCACCCAGTACTGTAACGGGATTAATTAATGATAGTGATGACGCTTTTGATTTTGAATCATCGTCCTCTAATTTTTGTTATGCTCTTGAAGATGATTCCTTAAATTTTAATAATGCTTTTTCAATTACCGCTTGGGTTAATGAAAAAACCACCGGAGCCACTAGAGCTATATTGAATAAATCAGATGCTAGCTCTAATAAGGGCTATGCTTTATTTATAGACAGTGGAGTTCCTAAGCTTCGTATTTATGATAGTGACTCTTATACGGATTATGATGTTGATTCTTACACTCTGACAGCTGGCACAGCTTATCATATAGCGGCTACCTATGATCTAGATAATGATGAGGTAATATTTTATGTTTATAAAAAAGCGGTAGGTGGTGTTGCTACTACTACTCTTAATTCTTTAAAAACCCTTGTTAATTATAGCGGTACTTTAAATTGGAGTCTTCCTAATTATTTTGACGGAGTGATAGATGATGTGAGAGTATATAATAGAGTATTGAGTGCCGAAGAAATATGGGCTTTACAATCTCAGGGAGCTAGTTAAAATATAACTAATAATACCCTCGCTGTTTTAACCCCCTAAATCCCCCTTAACAGGGGGACTTCCAAAGCTTAATTTTCTCTCCCCTGTCAAGGGGAGATGTCCGAAGGACAGAGGGGTTAGGGGGAGAAAGAGAGGGGGTATGAAATATAACTATGATAATTAATAAAATAAAAAAATCAAAGCAAGGAGCTGTAGCATTGTTATTAGTAATAATGATTACAGCTTTGACTGTGGTTTCAGCTGTAGTTGTCTCTATGACTAATATATCTAATTTAATGTCTAGTTATTTTTTTGGTGAGGCTGGGGGAGTGGAGGTTGAATTAGATGCTTGTTTAGAAGATGCGATGTGGCGTTTAGCATCTAGCACTTCGGCTACAGGTACTTATTATTTAAATGGCATTGGGGTGAATTGTTATTATGAGATAGCTAGTACTATTACAGATGGCTTAAAGGCAGTTACGGCTACGGCTAGTAGTACCACAGATAATATTGGTTATTGGCAAGATACAATAGTAGTGCAAATTAATGTCTCCAGTACGCCAATTAGTATAGACTCTTATAAAAATTCCACTACTTCCTATGATACCTTTGAATATTGTGGAAATGGTATAGTAGAAGATGGCGAAGTATGTGATGAGGGCTATGATTATGATGCTGGTTGTGGAAATGGAGTGGTTGAGTCAGCGGGTAATTATTGCAAGGCAGACTGTTCTGACTATATTACTATAGGTAGTAGTGAAGGTTGCGATTATTATTCATTGAGTCCTTGCGGGGCTACTGATAGTCCCAGTACAGATGCTGTTAATTGTTCTGGTAGAGATAATCTTTGTAATATAAGTTGTACAGCTTGTATTTCTATCTGTTTTTAATTTAAATTTTTTATAAATATATGGCAAAAAATATAGTAGGAATAGATATCTCAGATTTTTCTATAGAAGCTTTAGCTTTAGAAAAAAGAAAGAATAGCTTTAGAGTAGAATCTTATGCTCGTTTTAGGCTTTCTCCAGAAATAGTTGAAGACGGCAGAATATTAGATAAGCAGAAGTTAAAAGATGCTATTTTGAAGATGTTTGCTAATGCTAAGCCAGTGGCTTTTAATCAATCACGTAAAGTATTTTTATCTATTCCTGAATCACAGACTTTCTCTAGAGTTTTGTCTTTACCAAAACATATAAAAGATAAAAGTTTAAGTAAAATAGCTCTAGACAAAGCCGAGGAGATTATTCCAGAATCTATAGATAAGTTGACAGCTGTTGTTAAAATTTTGCCAGCTAGTGAAAAGCACAAACATGTGTTTTATTCAGCGGCTGAAACCGAAGTTTTGCATAATTTTATTAGTGTTTTCAAGGAATTAAATATTGAAGTAGCTGGCATTACTACTGAGACAATTAGTTCTTTTGCGGGCTTAAAAATAAATAAGGATAAAAAAAATATATTAGTCTTGGATTTAGGGGCTAGAACCACAATTGCTTCTATTTTTACAAAAGAATGTTTATGCTCCAGTATAAATATTGATATTGGTGGGGACAACATTACTAAGGCTTTAGTTAAAAAACTTAATATTTCTTATAATCAAGCTGAAGATAAGAAAAGGCAGGTTGGTTTGAGTCCTGACGGTGACGGAGAGACTATGCTCGTGGCCCAAGGACAACTTCAACCATTGGTAGATGAGCTAAAGGTATTTATAAAATATTGGCAAGACATTAATAAAAAAACTATAGAGCAAGTAGTTTTGGTGGGAGGATTATCACAAATGAAAGGAGCTGATAAATATTTTGGTGATAATTTAAATGTACCTACTCAATTAGGTCAGTCGTTTATAGATGTTAAAGACTTACCAGATGGTTTTGCTTTTAGTAAATATATTAATGCTTTAGGTTTAGCTAAATTAGCCCATAAAGGTACAGACATTGATTTTTATAAAAAGTTACCTAAAAATAAGAAGGATAATAAAAATGAAGAGCTAGAAGTCAAAACTAAAAAAAGTAAAGCTTCTAAATTTTCTAAAAATGATAGAATATTAATTACTATAATTTTGATTTTGTTTTTGTCAGTAATAGCTATATTTATTTTTAGAGATAAATTAACTAGTTTGATTTATAAAGATAAACAGCCAATAGTACAAGAAGAGATAGTACAGGATTCTGAGTCAGAGCAAGCTGTCGATGAAGAAGAAAAAGTCACACTTAAAATTGAAGAACCTATAGTTGTTTCTTCAGTTGAATATTTAGGTAAAGATAACTTTATTTTAGGAGAGCTATATGAGATTTCTGTAGATAGAAATATAATAAATCCAGAATTAAATTATGCAGACTTATTAACAGCCCTAAAGAGTCAATCAAATGTGGATATATTACATGAATTAAATAAGGAATATGATAAAGAAGACTATTATACTATTCCGCAATTTTTGTCCTATGAAGTTACTCAAATAAATCCACCGGAAGTTTCTTTTATAGCTGGAAATGAGCTTACAGCTACTGTATTATATAGCTTTTTAAGCTTTAAAGAGCTTGATTTAAGAAATATTTTAGTCAATAAAAATCCAGTTATCAAAGATAGAATTACCAGTATTTATTATGGAATATTACGCTATGAACAAGCTAGCGAAGAATATAGTTTTGACTTAGAGGCTATTGCTGAGTATAAGTAATCAGGTTGGTATTGGCATATATTTTAAAAAATGCTATAATATAAATGTTTTAAAATATAGTAAAAATTTAATTAATCTATAAAATTATGAAATTTAAAAATTTAACCCTTCGATTACACTCAGGACAGGCAGGATTTACTCTTATAGAGTTAATCATAGTAATAGCTATTATAGCTTTACTAGCCGCTGCTACTTTTGTAGCGGTCAACCCAGCCAAACGTATTGGTGATGCCAATAATGCTCAAAGATGGTCAGATATCACTGCTATTGCTGATGCTTTTGTCACTTATCAGGCTGATAATACAGGAACAGCAGCCACTACTAATTCATCTGGAACAGGCACATTGGATAATGATACATTCATGATTGCTACTAGTACTTATACTACACAAGCTAATGCTTATAATACTTGTGCAGCTACTACAACAGATGTGATGATCAATTTAAACGCCTTAGTAACAGGGGGTTATATCGGTAAAATTGGCACAGATCCTGAATATACTACTACTGATGATGATGATAATACAAATTATTATTTATATAATGATGCATCAGGAGCAATTACAGTAGGAGCTTGTGATACTTATGAAGCTTCAGGAGCTACTAACGCAGTTATTAGCGTGATTAGATAAATAAAACTTTAAAAATAGGCCAGATTTTCTGGTCTATTTTTTTGTTTGGAAAAATTTTCCAATTTAAGGTATAATATAAGCAACTAAATATAAATTAAAAATATGTTGAACAAATTGAAAAGTAAGTGGTTTTGGATTATTTTGGTAATTATTATTATAGTTGCTGTAGTACTTTTTAATGTACTGAAAAAAGAAGAGTCAAATTATGTTACTGAAAAAGCAATGATATCTGACATTATTCAAACTGTAGAAGTGACTGGATCTGTAGAATCAGCCGATGATATTGATCTCAATTTCAACAAAACAGGTACTTTGCAAGCAGTGCTAGTCAAGGCAGGTGATCAAGTGGTAAAAGGTCAAACCTTGGCTAGACTCAGCGCTAGCAATGAAGCATCTCAGGTAGCAGATGCTAGAGCCAGTGTAGAGATCGCCAAGTTGGAACTAGAGCAATTATTGGCTGGAGCTAGCAATCAAGATGTAGAAGTGACCAAACAAGAGCTAGCTAGTGCCAAAGCAAACTACCAGACTACTATGGATGCTTTGTACAATCTAGAGCAGACTAGAGATCAAGAAATCGCCAATATAAAATCAGAGACCATTAATACTCTAAAAGATAAACTTTCTATAGCTCAGTTTTCTTTGGATCTGATCTACGATATCATAGAAGATCCAGAAGCTGATAATTATCTTTATGTCAGTGATATAGTCTTGTTAAATAATACTAAATGGGGTTATCAATCAATAAATAGTAAATTTTCAGATATTGATAGCGTGATAGATCAGGCTAGTGCCAGTAATGACAAAAATGATATTTTGTCAGCCGCTGATAGTTTGGAAAATTATTTAGAAGATGTCTTGGCATTACTCACAGATACCTATGATATTATGGTAGTGACTGTAAACAATTCTGTTTATACTACTACAGTGGTTGATGCTTTTAAGACCAGTATTAATACAAAAACAGCTAGCGTCAATACTGCTATCTCAGCTATCCAGACTGATAGTGCCAATTTACGTATTAGAGATTTATATTATCAAACACAAATCTCTGAAAAACAAAATAGCGTAGATTCATACAAAATTGCCATGGATTTAGCTCAAGCTAAATTAAATTTTAAAACAGCTCCTCCTAGAGATTTTGAAATTTCTTCGGCTGAAGCTAATATTAAGCGGGCTCAAGCTACTTTAAATAGATATCTTAGTAATTGGTCAGAGACAGTTATTACAGCTCCAGTAGATGGGATTATAACAGAAGTTAATTTTGATGTTGGTGAACAGACTTCAATGTCCGGTTCAGTTGTATCAATGATTGGTTTGGCTACTATGCAAATAGAAGTAGATGTACCAGAGTCTGACGTTACTAAATTAGCAGTTAGCGATCAGGTAGAAATTAGTTTAGATGCTTTTTCTTCTGACGAGAAATTTATTGGTACAGTTACTTTTATAGATCCAGCCGCTACAAATATTGACGGTGTAGTATATTACACTACTAAAGTATCTTTTAATGAAAAAGATGAGCGTATTAAGTCTGGTATGACAGCTGATTTAACTATTGCTACTGATAGCAAAGAAGGGGTGTTAGTTGTACCATCTCGAGCCGTAATATATAGAGCCGGTAAAAAATATGTGCAGATATATAATGGCTCAAATTTATCAGAATTAGAAGTAACAACTGGACTTAGAGGTGATGGAGGACTGACAGAAATACTGACTGGTTTAGAAGAAGGAGTGGATGTAGTTACTTTCATAAAGAAAGACGAATAATATGATTGAATTAAAAGGTATTCACAAAGAATTTGTAAATGACGAGGTTGTCACCAAGGTTCTTCACGGCGTTGATTTAAAAATTGAAAAAGGAGAATCTATTGCTATCATGGGTCCATCGGGCTCTGGAAAATCTACTTTGATGCATATCTTGGGATTTTTGGACACTTTGAGTAAAGGTACATATCATTTTGATAATAAAGATGTATCTAGTCTTGATGATGATACTTTGGCTCAATATAGAAATAAAAAAGTTGGTTTTGTATTTCAAAGTTTTAATCTTTTGCCCAAAACTAGTGTTTGGGACAACGTGCGTTTGCCATTACTTTATAGTAATCAAAAAGTAGATCCAAAAGTAATAGACGAAGCTATTAAAAGCGTAGGCTTGGAGCATAGAAAAGAGCATCTTTCCAATCAATTGTCTGGTGGTGAAAAACAACGTGTAGCTATTGCTAGGGCTCTAGTCAACAAACCAGATATTATTTTTGCTGATGAGCCAACTGGAAATTTGGATTCAAAATCCGGTATTCAAATCATGGAAATTTTGCAAAAGCTGAGCAACATGGGCAAGACTGTTATTTTGGTAACGCATGAGACAGCTACAGCCAAATATGCCAAAAGAATTGTGAAGGTAAAGGATGGTAGAATTGTCAGTGATGAAATCAACAAAGTTATTACTGATGGGCGAACTTTAAATGGAAATTTAAAATAATTTATGCGTTTTGATTTTCGTAATTATATATCAGTTATCAAAGCATTGAAGCGTAATAAAATGCGCTCTTTTTTGACTTCCCTAGGAATAATTATTGGTATTTCAGCTGTGATTATAATTATGTCCGTTGGTTCAGGTGCTCATTCTTTGATTGCTAATGAAATACAGGCCGTGGGCAGCGATCTTATAGTTGTGCTTCCTGGGGCTAGTGAAGAGGACGGGCCACCAGCTGCTGTGATGGGGATTAGTATTACTACTCTTACTTTGGACGACGTCAAGGCCGTAGAGCGTGATGTAGAAGAAATAGCAGATGTCGCAGCTTATGTCAGTGGGGCAGCTACAGTCACATGGCAAAACAAAGTTGATGATACTAGCTTGTCAGGCGTTACTAGTAATTATATGCAGGTAGAGGCTGGTAATGAGCTTGAGCTGGGTCGTTTTATTACTAAAGAAGAATCCGACACTATTACCAAAGTAGCAGTTTTGGGAGCTTCTGTAGCCAAGGAATTATTTGGTTCTATGAATCCAATTGATGAGCGCATCAAAATAAACAAAGAATCTTTTAGGGTGATAGGTCTTATGAAAGAAAGGGGCTCATCTTCTTTTCAGGATTCAGATGACAAAATATTTATTTCTATCACCACTGCTCAAAAACTGATGCTAGGTATCAATCATATTTCTATGATGAGGGCCAAAGTAGTTGAAGGGGCAGATGTTGAATTTGTACTTGAAAAAGTCAAAAGCACATTGAGGGAGCAGCACGATATAGATGATCCAGCTGAAGATGATTTTACAGTTCGGTCATCAGAAGAGTCCTTGGCAATGCTAGAAGATATCACAGGTGCTTTGAATTATTTTTTGGCTATGGTAGCAGCTATATCACTTTTGGTCGGAGGCATTGGTATTATGAATATTATGCTTGTTTCAGTTACAGAAAGTACTAGAGAGATAGGACTTAGAAAAGCAGTTGGAGCTACTAGTTCAAATATTTCCAATCATTTTTTAATTCAAACTTTAATTTTGACCTCCATGGGTGGTCTGATAGGTATAATATTAGGAGTGTTTATTGCTTTTGTTATTAGTTTGATAGTTAATTATTTGGGCTATAATTGGGATTTTGTAATCTCGCCTTCTTCTATAATAATAGCAGTGGTATTTACTATTGCAGTAGGACTTAGTTTTGGTTGGTATCCAGCTAGAAAAGCAGCCAAACTTCATCCAATAGAAGCACTTCGTTATGAATAGTTTATGAATCCCGTTAGAAATCCACGGGATTTAACAAAAATATAAAATAAAAATAATTAATAAGTAACTTAACTATAATTTCTAAGGGGATGAAGTTAAATAATATATTCAACATAGCAGTAAGAGCTTTGGCAAGAAGTAAAATAAGAACTTTCTTGACTGTTTTGGGTGTGTTGGTAGGTATTTCTTCAGTTACTATTATTATTTCAGCCGGCAATAGTGTTGAATCATTAATTTTCAAACAAATAGAAGGTTTTGGCTCTGGTTATATCCAAACTGAGGTACGAGTACCAAAAGGAAGTGGAGGAAGCTCAGCAATGATTCAAGGAGTAGTCATATCTACTTTGAAAGAAAAAGATAGACAGGATTTTTTGGATTTGGAAAATATTGACAAAGCCTATGGGGCAGTCATCACTCAAGATATTATTTCTTGGCAAGGCGAGATAAAGAAGACTATGATTTATGGTGTAGGGGCTGATTATATTGATATTGATACTACAGAAATAGAATATGGTCGATTTTATACTGAAGATGATGATGACTCTATGGCCAGGGTGATAGTTTTGGGTTCAGAACTCAAAGAAGATCTGTTTGGACCTAGTGATGCTATAGGACAAAATGTAAAAATAAATAAAACAAGTTTTAAAGTAATTGGTGTAGCCAAAGAACGAGGAGCGGTTTTTACTCTCAATTTTGATGAGATGGCTTATATTCCAGTCAAGACGGTACAAAAATCTTTGATGGGTATAAATTATCTACAGGCTATTACCGCACAGATGGTGGATACAAGTATAGAAGATGAGACTGGTCATGAAATGAGAATGATACTTCGTGAAAATCATGATATAGATGACCCAGATAAGGATGATTTTGAGGTAATGTCTGCTACCGAAGCCAAAGAAATGATGGCAACTATTTTGGGAGGCATGACAATACTACTAGTTGTTTTGGCGGGCTTGTCTCTTATAGTAGGAGGAGTGGGTATTATGAATATAATGTATGCTACAGTAGCTGAGCGTACTTTTGAGATAGGGCTTAGAAAAGCAGTTGGAGCTAGTCCTCAAGATATTTTGCAACAATTTTTGATAGAATCTATTATTGTTACTTTCCTAGGAGGAGTATCTGGTATTATATTGGGGATTATTGTTATTTACGGAGTTTATTTCGGAGCCAATTATTATGGTATGGATTGGCCCCTGTCTATATCTTGGGTCGGAATACTACTGGCAATAGTATTTTCAGTTATTGTTGGCCTTATATTTGGTCTTTATCCAGCTCGAAAGGCTGCAAAACTGAACCCTATTACAGCTCTCCGAAAAGAGTAGAGGGCTTACAATTTGATATAAAATTTTTTCTAATTAGCACTCCTTGACTTAGAGTGCTAATTTGTATATAATGTGATATATGGAAAATAGAGGTCAAAATTTACTCAAAGAAATAATTGATATCTATATCAAAACTGCTCGTCCAGTAGGCTCACCAGCCTTGGCTGAGAGCAAAAAGTTTGATTTGTCTCCAGCTACTATTCGTAATGCTATGTATGAGTTGGAAGCTCAGGGATATATTGCTCAACCTCATACTTCAGCTGGGCGTGTACCAACCACTCTTGGCTACAAATTTTATTTAGATAATTTATTAGATGTAAAAAATTTAAATAGTAAAGAAAATCAAGAATTGTCTAGTGCTTATCAAAAAGATATGCGTGATCTAGCCAAGTTGCTGGTAAGCAAGACTAATCTAGCTGTGATTGTAGGATTTTCACCTAGTGATTTTTATTTTACAGGCTTATTCAATCTTTTTTCACATCCTGAGTTTGAAGATTATAAGATGGTGCTTTCTATGACCAAGGTTGTAGATTCATTAGAAAAAGCTATGATGGATGTTTATCATAGAGTAGATAGACCAGCTATACTTATCGGTGATGACAATCCTTTTAGCTCTGATTGCTCTGTAGCTATCACACCGCTAGAAGATGGAAAAATATTAGCAATTTTGGGGCCAATGCGAATGGATTATAATAAAATATTAGCTTTACTTGAAGAAACAGTAAAAATTACAAAATAACCCATTCGGCTTCGCTCAGAGTTTAAAAATATTTATATTAATTGAATTTAAATGTCAGACAAAAAGAAAAAAGATATTAAAAAAGATAAGGTGAATGGCGAAGCCAGAGAGGATGGTCTGGGCCATAAAAAAATAGATTATAAAGAATTAGCTGCTGAAAATTTGGCTGGTTGGCAAAAAGCTTTGGCAGATTATCAAAATCTAGAAAAAGAAATGGACAAAAGATTGTCCAATATGAACGATTTTGTTTCAGCTGGATTTATTCTAGACTTATTGCCAATCTTTGATAATTATCAAATAGCTATTTCTCATATTCCAGAGGATGAACAAGAATCATCTTGGGCTGTAGGTCTCGAACATATATTGAAAATGTGGGAAGGATTTTTGACAGAACGAGGAATAGAAAAAATAAAAACCATTGATGCTCAATTTGATACAAATTTGCACGAAGCAGTTGGTCAAATTACAGATGAAGATCAAGAAGACCAAATGATTATAGAAGAAAAAGCAGTTGGTTATAAATCAAAAGACAGGGTAATTCGTCCAGCCAAAGTAATAATTAATAATTTAGAATAAATATATGTCACTTGTACCATGGAGTCCATTATTAGACACTTTTGATTCATTAGAAAAGGGAATCAGTAATTTTTTGCCGGCCATGGATGTTTATGAAGAAAATGATAATGTAGTTGTTGAAGCAACTTTAGCTGGTATTAAACCAGAGGATGTAGAAATTAATGTCCACGACGATGTTTTGACTTTAGAAGGCAAAAGAGAAGTTTCTAGTGAAATAGAAGAAAAAAATTATTATCGTAAAGAAGTTCGCAGCGGTTCGTTTAATAGAAGTGTAGTTTTACCAGCTCCTGTAAAAGCTGATAAGGCAGAAGCTAATTTTGAAAACGGATTATTAAAAATTCGTTTACCAAAACAAAGTGAAGCTAAATCAAAGAATATTAAGATTAATGTAAATAATAAGAAATAAATTTATAGTCATTCTGGAAGGAATGTAATGACTGATAGAATCTATTAAGATAATTAGAGTAGACTCTATCGCTTCACTCCAGAGTGACAGAAAATAATAAACTATATGATAAACAATTTTAATTCACCACTCAACTTGAAATTAATCAAAAAATGTCCAATCTGTTCGTCTGATTATAAACAGTCAATGATTCAGATTTTAGATGAAAATGAATTGGGAGTACTTACATATGCTAGTTGCTCAAACTGTAAAGCTAATTTGTTAACTAAATTTAGCTCTTTACCACAAGGCATAATAGGTAATGCTATATTAACCGACCTTAGTCCTCAAGAAGTTTTAGATTTTGCTACAGATAATGATATTGATGCTGATGATGTATTGGATATACAAGCCATGCTCTCTAAAAAAGAATTAATTAAAAATTTTAAAAAATTAGTATAATAATAAAGTAATATAAAAATATGGGAAAAATTATTGGAATTGATTTAGGAACCACAAACTGTGCTTTTGCTATAGTAGAAGGTGGTAAACCAAAGATTTTGGAAAACAAAGAAGGTAACCGTACTACGCCATCTATGGTGGCTATTTCCAAAAATGGAGAACGTTTAGTTGGTATTCCAGCCAAACGTCAAGCAGTAACTAATCCAGAGGGCACTATTTTTTCAGTCAAAAGACTTATTGGTAGAAAATATAGTGATGAGGCAATCAAAGAGGACATAAAAACTGTGCCATATAAGATTGTTCAAGCTGGAGAAGGTGTTAAAGTAACTATGGGAGATAAAGATCATTCTCCTCAAGAAGTTTCAGCTATGATTTTGCAAAAGATTAAAGCTGATGCTGAAGAAAAATTAGGTGAGCCAGTTACAGAAGTAGTAATTACTGTGCCAGCCTATTTTGATGATGGGCAACGTCAAGCTACTAAAGACGCTGGTAAAATTGCTGGCTTAGAAGTTAAGCGTATTATCAATGAGCCAACTGCAGCTGCTTTAGCCTATGGATTTGATAAGAAAAAAGATCAGCAAGTTGTAGTTTACGATTTAGGTGGTGGTACATTTGATGTATCAGTGTTAGATGTATCTGCTGATACAGTAGAAGTAAAAGCTACCAACGGTGATACTCATTTAGGTGGTGATGACTTTGATCAAGTAATTATTGCTTGGATTTTAGCAGAATATAAAAAACAAGAAGGTATTGATCTATCAGGAGATCCTTTAGCTATGCAAAGACTTAAAGAATCTGCTGAAAAAGCTAAGACTGAACTTTCTTCAGCAATGGAAACAGAATTAAATCAACCGTTTATAACTACTGACGAATCTGGTCCAAAACATTTAGTAATGAAGATGACTAGAGCTAAATTAGAAGAGTTGGTTGGTGATTTGGTAACTAAAACTTTAGAACCGATTAAAAAAGCTTTAGCTGATTCTAAATTAGAAGCTAAAGATATTGAAGAAATAATTATGGTTGGTGGTATGACAAGAATGCCACTAGTTCAAAAAAAGGTAGAAGAATTTTTTGGTAAAAAACCAAATATCTCAGTAAACCCAGATGAAGTAGTAGCTTTAGGAGCTGCTGTTCAAGCTGGTGTATTACAAGGCGATGTAAAAGATGTATTATTACTTGATGTTACTCCACTTACTCTTGGCATTGAAACCATGGGCGGAGTACGTACTCCACTTATAGAAAGAAATACAACTATTCCTTCTTCTAAGCAACAAATTTTTTCTACAGCCGCTGATAACCAAGACACTGTAGAAATTCATATCCTTCAAGGTGAACGTGAAATGGCTGCTGATAATAAGACACTAGGTAGATTTACTCTATCTGGTATTCCTCCAGCTCCTCGTGGCGTTCCACAAATTGAAGTGAGTTTTGATATTGATGCTAATGGTATTTTGCATGTTAAGGCAGTAGATAAAGCTACTAGTAAAGAACAATCAATTACTATTAAATCATCTTCAGGTCTTTCAGATGAAGAAGTAGAGAAAATGACTAAAGATGCTGAGTCTCACGCTGAAGAAGACAAGAAGAAAAAAGAAGAAGTAGAGGTTAGAAACAGCGCTGAAAATATTATTTTCCAAACGGAAAAGTTTATCAAAGAAAATAAAGATAAATTAAAAGACGATGATAAAAAAGCCATGGAAGATAAAATGGAAGCTCTTAGAAAAGTTAAAGATGAGAAGGATTTAGAGTTAGTTAAAACAGCTACCAAAGACATGGAAGAGGTTGTACAAAAAATTGGTGCAGCTATGTATCAACAAAATGCTGAAGCACAGCAGAATGCTCCTGGCGCAGCTGGTGAAAAACCTAAAGACAAGAAAGAAGAACCAGTTGAAGGTGACTTTGAAGAAGTAAAAGAAAACAAAAAAGACGTGTCATCCGAAGCTTCAGCGAAGGATGAAGATAAAAAAGAGAATAAGAAATAAATTTTCAAATCCCTCCCAGCCTCCCTTTGAGAAGGGAGGAGCTTAGAAGTCCCCCTTGTCAAAGGGGGATTTAGGGGGATTTTATATAAAAATAAATGGCAAAAGATTTTTACAAGACATTAAATGTAGATAAAACAGCTAGTGCAGCTGAAATTAAAAAAGCTTTTCGTAAGCTAGCTCACGAGCATCATCCTGATAAAAATGGTAACGCTGATAATGCTGAAAAATTTAAAGAAATAAACGAAGCTTATCAGGTTTTATCTAACAAAGAAAAACGTCAACAGTATGATCAGTTTGGATCTACATTTGATGGAGCTGGTGCCAATCCTTTTGGCGGTGGAAATCCATTCGGTGGAGCTAATATGGGAGGTTTTGATTTTTCAGGCGCACAAGGAGCAGACTTTGATTTAGGTGATATATTTGGTCAGTTTTTTGGTGGAGGAGCGCCCAATGGGCGAGCTAGAAGCCAAAGAGGCAATGACATACAGGTTGATATGGAAATAAGCCTTAAAGAGGCTGTTTTTGGCAAATCAGAGGTGTTTTCTTTACGTAAGCAAGTAGTTTGTCAGCCATGTAGCGGTACGGGAGCAGATAAAGGTATTTCTTATGAAGATTGTAAGACTTGTGCTGGTAGCGGTAAAATTACTACTACAGTATTGGGTACTTTTCGTACACAAACTATCTGTCCAGAATGTAGTGGTAAAGGTAAATTAATTAAGGATCAATGTGGTGCTTGTCATGGACAAGGTTTCAATGAAGAGAATACTGATATTCAAGTAGAAATTCCCGCTGGTATAGATGATGGGCAAGCTATCCGTTTAGCTGGTCAGGGTAACGCTGGTCAAAATGGTGCTCCAGCCGGAGATTTGTATGTAACTATTCATGTTAAAAACGAAGCTGGTTTTGAAAGACATGCTAATGATTTGATTAGTGAGTATGATATTCCGTTTACTATGGCTGCTCTAGGTGGAGATATACAAGTTAAAACTATAGATGGAAAAGTAAAGCTTAAAATTCCAGCAGGTACGCCTAGTGGAAAACAATTTATATTAAGAGATAAAGGCGTTACTCATCTTAGAGCTCGCGGTCGTGGTAATCAGGTAGTAATAGTCAATGTTGATGTGCCAACTAAATTGAGTAAAAAACAAAAGCAACTTTTAGAAGAATTGAATAAAGAGCTAGAAGTTAAGAAAAAATCTTGGTTTTAATATAATTATAGATAAATTCTTTTAAATTCATTAATCTTGACTTTTTTCTGATTTTTGCTTATAATTTATCTCGTTATTTATAACAATGCCACCCTAGCTCAGTGGTAGAGCAACGGTTTTGTAAACCGTCGGTCGTCGGTTCAAGTCCGACGGGTGGCTCCACTATTTTAAAAAATTATTAATAATACTGATATGTCACAAGATAATTTAGCCAAATTGGAATGTGCCGAGTGTCATGGTATCAATTACTATAGTCACAGGAACAAGAAGATGATCAAAGAAAGGCTAGAAGTTAAAAAACATTGTAAGAGGTGTAAAACTCATACAATGCATAAAGAGACTAAATAATCCCAACCCAATCCTTGGGAAGGGTTATTTTTTTGAGGGGGTGTAGTGTCAATGGCTAGCACAAGGGTCTCCATCCAAGCCCTTCGCGAAGGGCTGGATCCAAAACCAAATAGAAGAAAGCGATTATGTATTACGTGTATATTTTAAAATTGAATAGTGGTAAATTTTACATAGGTTATACTAAAAGTATAAAAAGAAGATTAGCGGAACATAAAAATAATAAAACATATTTTGTTGGTAGAGAAAAAAGTTTTGATCTAATCTATTTTGAAGCTTTTAGTGATATTGATTTAGCAAAAGAAAGAGAGGATAAATTAAAACAATATGGTTCAGCTTATCATGGATTATTAAAAAGAATAAAAGCTTTGTAAATAATTGGTAGGGGGGAGTATTTCAGTGGCAGAATGCTGGTCTCCAAAACCAGCGACGAGGGTTCGATTCCTTCCTCCCCTGCCAATTATTTAGAAGATAAAGGGTCTCCATCCAAGCCCTTCGCGAAGGGCTGGATCCAAAACCTTTAGACTGGGTTTATATCCAGCCTTTCTTGAAAGGCTGTGACGAATCCTAGCACCCCTGCCAGCTTAAAACGCCTTATTTCATTGGGTGTTTTTTGATACCCTAAAGTCACTTTCGAACTTTTTATGTTTTTGGTATAATGAAAATATTATTAAAATAAATTTATGAAAATTTGTATTGTAGATGATGAAAGATTAATACTTGAAATGTATGGTAAAAAATTAAAACTTCAAGGACACGACGTTGTTAAATATGAAGATCCAAAAATAGCATTAGATAAGATACCAATAGATCTTCCAGATTTAATATTATTAGATATTTTAATGCCAGGGATTAATGGTTTAGAGTTGATGGAAAAATTAAGAGGGATTAGTAGTTTGAAAAAAGTTCCTATTATTTTTTTGACTAATTCAGAAGATGAAGATTATCATAAAAAAGCTTTAGAATTAGGCGCTTTATATTATCTTAATAAATCTAAGTATTTGCCAAAGGATGTAGGTAATTTAGTTAAAGAAGTATTAGATATAAAAAATGTTTTAAAATAAATTTACTAATTTTTACTCATTTCCATCAAAAAAGGTTCGAACATCGTTCCATAGCCCCTGCCACGACTTTTTAACTGAATAAGATTTCTATAATCTTGTTTTTTTGTTATAATGAATACGTTATTAAAATAAAATTATGAACTTATTTAAAAATCAAAAAGGCTTTTCAGATGTCATCACCGTAGCCATACTTGCTGGAGTAATTGGAGCTATATTTATAGGAGGAGTTTTCGTATGGAAAGAAGTAGATAAAACTAATTCTATAAATAATTTGTATAGTAAATTATCTAGAATTGTTAAAGTTGAGAAAGAGGAAAATTATCCTGTTTTAGAAACAGAAGAGGATAGTGTATCAGAAGATGTAGTAGACAATAAAAAATATAATGAGTATTTAAATCGTTGGTGTTTAGAGCCTACTTTTGGATATATAACAGATGATGATTTTAAAAAGGGTTTATTAGATAACAGATGGACAGATAAAGAGCTTGTTAATAATTTTTTTGATGGCAATGAATTGAAAATGTTAAAAACATAAGCTTCTTCTGAGAGTAATGATTTTGAGGTTAATGGTAGAATTTTCCAACTTTGTTATAATCAATTAGCTGAAGGTTTAATATACTTTGTAATGTATGGCGAGTTTGACGGCGAGAATAATAATACAATAGCTATTTATTCAAAAGATAGTTTTGTAACACATAAATTAAATGTTAGCGGGATGGGAGATATAGGAGTTTGCAGTATGACTGGTTTTATTGAGGATGACCTTATTTATTCATGTGGAGGAGGAGATGGGCCATTTAGTCATAACTCTGTATATTTATTAAATTCTTTAACCGGAGACAACACAACTTTAAAGAGTTGTAATACTGGTCCAAGTACAGAGTGTATAAATAATCATGAAAATACAGATTGTGAGATAGAGGTTAATTGTAGTGTTAATATTTTAGATTTATAGATGATTTTTCTAATTTACTAATTTTTATTCCCATTTTCATCAAAAAACGTTCGAACATCGTTCCACCCGTCTCGCCAGAGGCGAAGCCGAGGCGGATAGCCCCTGTCCTTCGGCTACGCTCAGGACCTACGGCCACGACTTTTTGACTGAATAAGATTTCTATAATCTTGTTTTTTTGATATACTAAATATATTATTAAATTAAAAATATGGAAAAAGAAAAAATTAAATTTTATATAGGTTTAGTGCTGACCTTAGGTTCAGCTGCGTGGACATTTTTTGGATCTTTCAATCCAAGTCATACAGTTATTCTGATTATTGGCATAGTATTTATTGCATCTTCAAAGTATAGACTTTTATAATAAAAATATGAAAATATTTAGTGAAAGAATATGGAAAAGACACACTAATCCTTTGAGTGGTTGGACTCGAGTAATGGCTTTTTTCTTAATTCCAATACCAATTTGGTATCAAAGTTGGTATTATTTAATTCTATTATTAGTATTTTTTGCAATTAATCCAATATTGTTTCCTGAGCCTAAGAGCAAAAATAATTGGATGAGCAAATCTATTTTAGGGGAGGAGCTATGGACAAAAAAAGGTGTTATTCAAAAAGATTTTCCTACGGTCTTGAATTTATTTAATGGTCTTTTCTTTTTTGTTATGATTTACGCAGCTTTTAATTCTCTTTTAGAAGTTGCAGTTTTTTCTACAATATTATCAAGTGTTTTCAAACTTTGGTATTTAGATAGAATGGTATTATATTATGAAAAAATAGATATAAAATAATAGAGATTTTTAATTATTTTTCTTTAAAAATGTTCGAACATCATTCCATGCGGCCTGCCCTTCAGCTACGCTCAGAATCTATGACCAGCTTAGGATTATTTTTTGAAGATGGTTTTTTGTTCATATATTGACCTTAATTATCAATGTAGTATAATTCAGAAGTTAAATAATTAAACTAAAAATACATGAAAAAGATAATAGTTATTGTTGTGTTAATATTATTATTAGAAGCTCTTGGTTATATAGTATTTACTAACTTAAGATCTGATACTATAGATCCAGTTTCAGCTCAAGATATAGCTAGAGATTTTATTAATGAAAACTTACTTCAACCAGGTGTGACAGCCGAAGTTGGTGAAGTTATAGAAGAAAATGGTTTGTATAAAATGCTCATTAGTTTGCCAGATGGCTCTAGTGTTAATTCTTATATCAGCAAAGATGGTCAGTTATTTTTCCCAGAAGCAATGAATATAGCAGAGGTTAAAGAACAAATAGCTAATAGTTTAGAAAATAATAATATTAATAATGAAAATAGTATGGAATTAAAAACAGAAATTTTAAGTGAAGGCACTGGCGATGTAATTGTTAAGGCAGGTGATTCAGTAACT
>JABHYW010000004.1 GCA_018656655.1 Candidatus Komeilibacteria bacterium
CTACTTCATCATCAGCTAAAGTTGATTCACAACGAGGACACCAATTAACTATTCGATAATCTTTTTCAATCAAACCATCCTCATACATTCTAATAAAGGCTTCATTAACTGCCTTAGATAAGCCTTCATCAAAAGTATATCTTTCTCTAGACCAGTCACAACTAGAGCCCATCTTGCGAGTTTGATTACGAATAGTATTTTGCGAACCAGCCACAAATTCTTTAACTCTAGCTAAAAATTTATCTCTACCTAAAGATTGTCTATCTATTCCTTCTTCGGCTAAAATCTTTTCTACTTTAGTCTGAGTAGCAATAGCTGCGTGATCAGTACCAGGCACCCAAAGAGCTTTATCTCCTTTTAACCTACGATATCTAATCATCAGATCTTCATAAGCTAAAGCTGCTGCATGACCAAGATGTAAAATCCCAGTAGCATTTGGTGGTGGCATGGAAATAGTAAAAGCTTTTCCCTTAGTCTCTAAATTATCCGGATTAAAAAAGCCAGACTCTTCCCAAATCTTGTATATATTGTCTTCATATTTACTAGGCTCATATGCCTTATCCATTTCTTCTAATTTTTTAGCCATTTTAGATTATAGTTATTTTTCTTTTATCATCTTTTATTAATTCTATGTGAATTTTAATAGCTGTGTCAGGTAAATTAGCTATCTTGTCTGCCCATTCTATAGCTACTATTATATTATCATAATTTAAGTAATCTCCTAAACCAATTTCAAATAAATCTTCTTGAATTGATAGACGATAGCAGTCAACATGTACAAATTTATCTGCTCTTTCATACTCTATATTATAGACTTTCATTAATACAAAAGTTGGACTAGTAATATTTTCTTCTACTCCTAAGGCTTTTCCTAAGGCTTTTACAAAAACTGTTTTACCAGCTCCTAAATTTCCACTCAATGCTAAAAGCTCGCCGCCTTTTAGCTCTTTGGCTAATTCAGTGGCGATTTTTTCTGTTTCAGCTTGATTATTACTTATATATTCTTTCATTATTATAATTATAATTTAATTTTTGCTTAATTGCCAATTAGAACGAGGTTCTAAATCAAATATAGCTTTATTTTTCAAAATATTATTTTTTTTATTAATCACATTATAATATGCCGCCGTAGCTATCATAGCTGCATTATCTCCTGTATATTTTAAATCTGGATAAAAAAATGGTAGATCAATTTTTTTAGCTTGTTTATTTAAAACTTGTTTAAGGTCTTTATTAGCAGATACACCACCAGCTACCATAATAGATTTTACATTATATTCTTGAGTGGCCTTAATAGTCTTTTTAGCTAACACTTCAGTAGCCGCTGTTTGAAAAGAAGCACAAATATCATTTATGTCTTGCTTATTAACTTGCTTCTTTTTTTCTAATGTATAAAGCACTGCCGTCTTTAATCCTGAAAAAGAAAAATCATAATTTGGCTTATCCATCATTGGTCTAGGAAAATCATAGGCCTCTTTATTGCCCTGTTCAGCTAATTTACTAACAATAGGTCCGCCTGGATAACCAAGTCCAAGTAATTTAGCTACCTTATCATAAGCTTCACCTACTGCATCATCTAAAGTTTGCCCCAATAATTGATATTGACCATGGCCTGGCATTAATACTAATTCTGTATGACCACCAGATACTACTAATATTAAGGCTGGAAAATATTTCTGACTATCTTTGACTAACTCTTTATTGGATAACCAATTAGAATAAACATGCCCTTCCATATGATTAACTGCTACCAAAGGCAAATCATTAGCAAATGTCAAAGTCTTAGCTGTAGCCATACCTAATATAAGGGAAGTAACTAGCCCCGGACCACTGGTTACGGCCACATAGTCTACTCCCTTAAGCTTATTTTTACCTAAGGTGCTATCTATTAATGGAATAACAGTCTCAACATGCTTACGAGCAGCTACTTCTGGAACTACTCCACCGTATTGTTTATGAATATCAATCTGAGAGTATATAGCATTTTTCTTTAATTTTAAAGACTTACCATTTCCTTCTAAAATGGCAATAGCTGTTTCGTCACAAGATGATTCTATAGCTAATATTCTCATATCTATATTATAACAGATTTACTTATTTTAGCTAAAAATATACTATTGTCAATTATAAAGGTTCTCCCTCTTTTTTTTTATTCAATTTTGTAGTAAGCTCTAAATATGTCCAGACAAAAATTAAAACGCTTTGCTGAACTTGATGAATTTAAAAATGTAGCTCAGTTTAATCAAGTTAATGCAAAAAACAAACTCAATAATTTTCTAGATAATTCTCAAGAAATAATTTTAGAATTGGCTTGCGGCAAAGGTGACTATTCTTTAGCTTTGGCAAAAAAATATCCAAACAAAAAAATAATTGGCGTAGATATTCAAGGCGAGAGAATATGGTATGGAGCTAGTCAGGCTTTAGACAAAAAATTAGATAATCTATTTTTTCTTAGAATGCAAATAGAGAGCTTAGAAGAGTTTTTTACTAAACATACTGTTTCTGAAATTTGGATTACTTTCCCAGATCCATTTCCACGTGAAAGACAAATTAAAAAAAGGCTAACCTCACCTAGATTTTTGGAAATCTATAAAAAAGTTTTAATAAAGAATGGTTTGCTTCATCTTAAAACTGATGATGAAAATTTATTTGATTATTCTATAGCTACTATTAAAGATAATAAGGGAAAGATTGTAGAGGAGATAAGGAATATTTATAAACAAAAAGA
>JABHYW010000029.1 GCA_018656655.1 Candidatus Komeilibacteria bacterium
CGGCATTTTGCCAGTAATTTTTTCATAGAAATCTGTTAAATTAAAATATTGAATTTTAAGATCTATATTTTCAAATAAATGACGAGCTACTTCAGGACTATATTTTGGATCATTTATAGCTACTACAGTATTTATTTTGTGCTCTAATATTTTCTCTCTCATCTCGCTAATATCACGACTAACGTCAATGTTATTAATTTTTTCGTTAATAGCAGAGGAGTCTGGATTTATAATTAACTTTAATTGATAACCTAGTTGAGGTTTTTTGATTATTTCTTCAGCTAATAATAACGATTCAGTATTTACACCAATAATAGTTAAGTTGCTACTTAATTTGTCACTAGATATTAGTTTGTAAAATATTTTTCTCCAGATTAAAAATAATATAGTAAAGATAGCAACTAAAATTAATAGTATAGTCTGGGGTTTAATTCCGGTGACATCGCCGACTATGTAGAAGAAGGCTATGGCTAATACCGTATTTATGACTAAATTTTGGACTAAAGTGCCATAAAATTTAAAGCCTTGTTGTACTTTTTCTATCTCATATAGACCATTAATAAAAAATACAAGTACCCAGACAGCAAAGACAATCGAAAAAGAACTTAAATGTTTATACCACAGATCAGCATCTATATAAGAAAAGCGTAGCCATAGAGTTATAGCCAACGCACCATAAAGTAGTGCCAAATCTCCAATTAATAATATTATTTTTCGCATTATCTTTTTTAATAATTGATTATATTATAATAAAAAATACCATCTTTTGTCAATGTAACTAACTGTAGTTTATGTATTTATAATATACATAATTTATGATTAAAAACTTTAAAAAACCTCGCCCTGCCCCGTAGATTGAGCGATAGCGAAATTGTACGGGGTCAATGTAAACAAAAAAACAAAAATTAGTTTTTTCCACTTATTTTAATTTATTTTTCATTTTGTTTTATGAGCAAAATATGTTATAATTTACTAATCAAAAAACAAAAATAAACTAAAAAATGAAAGTATTTGAAACCAAAATTTATATTAGGTTTATATCTTGGTTTGTGGCAGTGTCTGTATTACCAATAGCTTCTTTATTTATAGCTGTTTATTTTTTTAACCCTGAACTTTTTAATTCAGTTTTTTCAGAAGCGTCAGAAACCAGAACAACTATATTATTCGCAGTTTTTGTAGCCTTAGCTTTAGTTTTATTACTATCTTTATTAGCGACTAAATTACTTTCAGGGTCAATTACCAGGCCTATTCAAGTATCTATGGCAGAGTTATCAAAGGTGGTTGGAGATCTTTTTAAAAGCATACAAAGTTTATCAGAACTTAGTCAAAATAATAGTGAGCTCTCACAATTTTTAATTACTAGTAGTAAGGAACAAAGAAAAGGCTTGAAATCTGGCACTAAAGCGGTATCTGATATTACTTCTTCTCTAAATCAAATAGCTAAAAAAACAAAACTAGCTGCTAAAAAAACTACCAGTGTTGATCAGTTAGCTGATGAAAGTGGTCAAAAATCTGAAGATGCCCTAGATAGCTTGGTAGTAGTTAAGCAATTACTTACTCAAAATCAAAAATTAAGCCAAGCCCTAGATCAATATGCTAAGGATGTAAAAAGTGTAGCAACTGGAGTAATAGCTTTGGCAGAAACAGCTAAATTTATTAGTTTAAATGTATCAATTGAGGCCAATAAGAGCGCTTTTAGTGAGGATTTTTCTTCTTTGGTATCTCAAATTAGAGAGTTAAATGTCACTAGTGAACAAGCAGCTGGAGCAATTGAGACATTAGCCTCTAACATGCAAAGACAAATCGAGCAGGGCAAAGATTCGGCCGATTATCAAAGGGAAGAGACTGATAAAACTATTAAAGTTGTAGGTCAAACCATCAATTTTTTAAGAAAAATAGCTACTAATGTAGCTCAGGTTGCAAAAAGTGTTCAGTCTATAAATAAAGAAACGCAAGAAACTAAAGAAGATTCAGAAAATATTAATACTGTTATTAAAAGTTTAGATAAAGAAGCTAAATCTTTAGTAGCTCATGTAGATACTGTTACCCAGGTAATTAATCGGCAATTAGTAATTACTCGTTCGCTTAATCGTTCTTCAGCGGCACTTAATTCAGTTACTAAAACTTTAAATGACTTGGTAGGGGAAAAATAATATGGCTACTAAATCACAAAAATTTATTTCATTCTATATAGGCGATCAACAATATGCCTTGCCTATTACGTATGGTAATAAATTTATTGAATTTACTAGATTAACGGCCATACCCCAATCAGATAAAGATATATTAGGTTTAATCTATCAAAATGGAAATATTGTAACCATCATTGATATCAAAAGAATATTAAAAGCTAAATCATTAAACCAAAACATTCGACAGATTTGTTTGATTTTTGAAGTTGATGATTATCACTATGGGATATTAGTTGATCAAGGCGGTGAAACTATGTCAGCTAATAGAATCTTTACTGATAGGCAAAAAAAGATTTTTAAAAAATATATTAAAACAAAAGACAAAGCCAAGGTTTATATTTTAGAACCAGCTGATATTTTGTCACAAATAAATATTTATGATTAGTGAGAAATACAAAGATTTATACTTGTCTACTACTCGACAACAATTGAAAAAATTGTCTGATCTTTTGCTTTATTTAGAAAAAAAGCCGAACAATCAAAATTTGATTGAAAATATTTTTAGACTAATTCATTCCATGAAGGGTGCAGCCGCTACTATGGGCTACAAAAAGACAGTTAAACTTCTTCATGCTATGGAATCTTTGGTAGATGCAGCTTATAATGGTGATCTTCAAGTTAATAAGAAAATATTAAATACATTTTTTGATACGCTTAATATTTTAAAAAATAATTTTACTAGTATTGACTCTAAGAATAAAGAAATTACTTTAGATAAATACATAAAATCTCTTAAGGC
>JABHYW010000030.1 GCA_018656655.1 Candidatus Komeilibacteria bacterium
TAAGCGCCAGCCAAAGCTTCAGACAATTCTTTAATATCTTCTTTTCTATGAAGTAAATTAAAAACCAACCTGGAAGCGGTTTTCGGTCCAATTCCAGGTAGTTTATCAAATTCATTTATCAGCCTTTGTATAAAGTCTGGTAGATGCTTCATTTTTATTTCATTAAATTATCTAAACCACCCATTTGTTGCATTTTCATAGCCATTTTACGTTGTACTTTTTTGATAGCATCAGCAATGCCATTAGTGATTTCTTTCTCTAGGTCAGATTTTTTATCTTTTGATAAATAATCTTCACTGATATCTAGGCTTTTAATTTCTTGATTGCCATCCATTACTATTTTAACAGCTTTGTTGCTGACTTCAATGCTTTCCTCAGACATAGCACTTTTAATAGTATTAGCTTGTTTTCTAAGATCGTTGTATTGTTTTAATTTGTTAAACATAAATTTAAGTTAAAAGTTTATAAAGTTAGAAAGTATTTAAGTTTGTTAAATAATTATACCTTATTTTAAAAATTACAAAGAATTTATTTTTATTAGCTTGATTACTTTAGACTTTAGACTTTGTAACTTTTTGACTAACTAGGGTATATTTTGCCAGCCAATTTCGGCTTGCGGTTTATTACTTTTTGGACCTCCAGCATTAGGGATAGGTATTTCCTCATCACTAGCTTCGGCTGGTGGAAGCATATTCGCATAATTTTTATCTAAGTTTTTAAATGATACCTTAGATTCATCAAAGATGAATCTACAAATACCAGTTGGACCATTTCTGTGTTTATCAATGTGTATTTCAGCTATATTTCTTTCTTCATCGGGACACTCACGTGATTTATCTTTAGCTTTTCTGTAGATAAACATTACGATATCAGCATCTTGCTCAATAGACCCAGATTCACGAAGGTCGGCTAGTTTTGGAATGGCTGGAGATCTAGATTCTACAGCACGAGAAAGCTGTGATAGAGCTAAAACAGGAATGTCTAATTCACGAGCAATTTGTTTAAGTGAACGAGAAATTTTAGATATTTCTTGAACTCTATTTTCAGAACCACCAGAATCACCATCCATTAATTGTAAATAATCAACTACTAAAAAGCCAAGATTATGCTCCATTTTTAAACGACGGGCCTTAGTACGGATTTCCATTACATTAGCATTGGCGCTATCATCAATAAATATAGGTGCTTTTGATAGAACGCCCATGGCTCTACCAATACGCGGAAAGTCATCATCTTCTTCTTTGTCAGAAAGTTTACCAGTTCTCATTTTCCAAAGATCAACCTCAGCTTGCGAGGCTAATAGTCTATCTACTAATTGTTCTTTACTCATTTCCAGAGAAAATATACCAACTGGCACATTAGTTTTAACAGCGATATTTCTGGCGATATCCAAAGCTAAAGTTGTTTTACCAAGAGATGGCCGAGCCGCTAAGATAATTAGGTCAGAGTTTTGAAAACCAGACAATTTATTATCTAAGTCAGTAAATCCACTTGGAATACCACGGACACCTTGTCCACCTGATTTATGAAGTTCATCTATACGATTAAAAGTGTCAGTTAAAACATTTTTAATGGGAATAAAATTCTTTTTGAGTGATTCTTGAGAAATAGCAAAAAGCTTTTGTTCGGCTTGATCTAGTAAACTAGAGACATCTTTATCTTCAGAAAAAGAAAATTCAGATATTTCAGCTGCGGCGCGTTCTAATTTTCTTAGAGTAGCTTTTTTGTGAATGATATCAGCGTAGGATACAGCGTGAGAAGAATTTGGAACAGAAGCTGTCAATTCGGCTAAATAAGCTTTACCACCTATGCTTTCTAATTGTTTCTTCTCAGCTAGTCTATTACCAACAGATAAAATATCAGCTGGCTCATGTTTTTCAAACAAGTCTAAAATGGCTTGATAAATCAAACCATTGCCTTCTTTATAGAAATCACTGGGGCGTAAAACATCGCCAACCTTAATGATGGTCTCTTTATCAAGTAGTAGAGCGCCTAAAAGTGAACTCTCTGCTTCTAAATTTTGCGGAGGTATTTTACTCATGCCTGTTATATATGAGGAATTAATTTGTAGAATTAGCTTACCTTATATACCCTTATTTTTCAAGCTTATATTATAGACAGTTTATACCCAAATAAAAAAACAGCCGTTTGGCTGATATTAGATGGCGTGCCATCCGAAGCTTTAGCGAAGGATGGTGCGCCCAGAGGGATTCGAACCCCCGACCGTCTGCTTAAAAGGCAGCTGCTCTACCAGGCTGAGCTATAGGCGCATAGTATATAAAATACGGAGATTAGTATATACATTTTTGTATATATTGTCAATATTACATTACATCTGGTGCCTCGATGCCTAGTAGCGCTAAACCATCTTTTAAGACTTGTTTTGTTAGTTTAGAAATACTGAGCCTAATTTGCTTAGTATCTTTATTGTCAGCATTTAAAACGCTGTGTTGTTGGTAAAAATTATTATAAGTTTTAGCCAAATCAAATAAATATTGAGTCAATAAAGAAGGATTTTGATTTATAGCAGATTTTTGAATAGTATTGGTAAACATTAATAAAAACTTGGTTAGTTTTTTTTCTTCTTTATTAAAATCAAAATCTTTTATTTTAGAAATCTTAGATATTTTATCAGCTTTGCTGAGTATGGTTGATATTCTGGCATGAGTATATTGAATAAAAGTGCCAGTATAACCATCAAAAGAAATAGATTCTTCAGGTTTGAAAACTATATTTTTTTGTGGGTTAGCACCTAGTATGAAAAATTTTAAAGCACCTAAACCTACAATTCTAGCTATTTCTCTATTTTCTTTTTCAGAGGTTGTTATCTTCTTTTCAGCTTTAGCCATGATTTCTTTGGCTTGAGCTATCATAGTAACAATCAATTCATCGGCATCGGCAGTTTTACCTTCACGAGATTTTATTTTGCCTCCAGGCAGAGAGAACATTCCATAGGATAAGTGGTATAGACTTTCAGCCCAAGTATAGCCTAATTTTTTTAGTATCAAAAATAAAACTTTGAAATGATAATCTTGTTCATTAGCAACAACATAAATCAAACTGTTAAATTTAAATTTTTTATACCTTCTATGAGCAGTACCTAGATCTTGAGTAATATAAACTGAAGTTCCATCACTTCTCAAAACAAGTTTTTCATCTAAACCTTCATCACTCAGGTCTATCCAAACAGAGCCATCTTCTTTTTTAAAGAAGACTTTGTTCTTTAGTCCTTCTTCTATTATATTTTTACCCAAAAGGTAATTTTCACTCTCAAAGTCTAAATGATCAAATTCAATGCCTAAATCATGATAAGTTTTGTCATAACCAACATATACCCAGTCATTCATCATTTTCCAAAGTTTTCTTATTTCCGGATCATTATTCTCCCAAGCAATAAGCATCTTTCTAGCCTCTACCATTAAAGGGGATTGTTGCAAAAATTCTTCTTCTACCTTTTTACGTTCTAGATTTTCTAAATCTGCCAAGTTAATATTTTTGGTAGAATAATATTCGTTTTCTTCTTCTTTAAGTAGTTGTCCAAATTTTACATAATATTTACCTACTAGATGATCACCTTTAATGCCAGATGATTCGGGAGTTTCACCCTTAGCAAATTTTTGCCAAGCTAACATACTTTTTATAATATGAATACCACGATCATTTATAATATTAACCGCAACTGTTTTATATCCAGTGGCTCTGTAAATATTCACTAGTGATTGTCCTAGACAATCGTTTCGTACATGTCCAATGTGCTGGGGCTTATTAGTATTTGGTCCAGAAAATTCAATTAGTACTTTTTTATTTTTACCAAATTTGCTTTGACCGAATTTTTTATTTTTAATTATTTCATTAATAGATTCTTTAACAAAATCATTATTTACAAAAATATTTAAATAAGGGCCGACATTTTTAGTATTATTTATAAACTCACCAGTTTGATATTTATCAGCTAGTTCTTTAGCTAGCTCAACTGGATTTTTACTTAATTTTTTAGCTAAATCAAAACAAGGGAATGCATAATCTCCTAATTCTTCTTGGGGTGGAATGTCTAAATCAAAATCGTCTATTTTTTGTGAATAGATTGATTCTATATTAGTTTTGATATCTTGTTTGATTTTGTCTATTGTATTCATAATCTTAATTTTACCTTAATTTCAATAAAACTCAAGCTTAGAAAAATGAATCTTTTATGTTATAATATAAACATGTCAAAAAAGGATATTGCTTGGCACAATTTGCCGATAGCGAAAATTTTTAAAACACTTAATTCCTCTAAAGAAGGCTTTAGTCATTCGGAAGTTCAAAAGAGATTAGATAAATGTGGTTTTAATGTTTTGGCTCAAGCAAATAAATTTTCAGCACTGGATTTATTCACGGCTCAATTTAAAAGTGCTTTAGTTTATGTTTTGATTATAGCTGGTTTTATATCAGTTTTTTTTGGTGAATACGTAGATGCCTATGTTATTTTTGCGGCCGTAATGATAAATGTAGTGGTTGGTTTTATACAAGAATTTAAAGCCAATAAATCTTTGGAGAAACTAAATGAAATTGTTAAAAAAGAAACTTTAGTATTTCGGGATGGAATAGAAAAGAAAATAGAATCAAGATTATTAGTTCCAGGTGATATTATAGTTTTAGAATCTGGCAATAGAATACCAGCTGACGCTCGACTTATTGAGATTAATGACTTTGAAGTAAATGAAGCTACTTTAACTGGAGAATCTTGGCCAGTTAAAAAGACTTTAGAAAGTTTAGATATTGGTACTGTATTAGCCGAAAGGATTAATATGGTTTTTATGGGTACTTTAGTAGTGGAAGGTAGAGCGCGGGCAGTAATAGTAAATACTGGTTTTAAGACCGAGATGGGTAAGATTACTGTAATGCTTAAAGAAACCAAGGAAGCCAAAACCCCACTTCAGAAAAAACTTGATAATTTTGCTAAGGATATCACTAAAATTATTGTTGCTATATCTTTACTCTTATTTGCTTTTGGAATATTTAAAGGGCATCCTTGGGTAGAGATGTTTACTTTAGCTGTGGCAGTGGCAGTATCCGCTATTCCAGAGGGCTTAGTTATTAGCATGACTATGATTCTCACTGTTGGCATGCAAAGAATTCTCAAGCGTAAAGGTTTAGTTAGGCGCTTAGTTTCAGCTGAGACTTTAGGTTCTACTACTGTAATATGTACCGATAAGACAGGCACTTTGACAGAAGGAGAGATGAGAGTAACTAATATTGTAACTAATAAATTTCAATTTGATTTATCGGCTGGGTCTTTACGCGATTTAGAGTCTAATAGAGAAATTAATTTAATTACGCAAATAGCCTTCTTTTGTAATGATGCTACGGTTCAAAACCCTGAATCTTCAGGAGAGGATTGGGTAGTTTTGGGCTCACCCACTGAAAAAGCTTTGATGATTTTTGGTTCTAATGATTTAGAAATCAAAGCTGATCAGAAAAAGATGCAACGCATAGAAGAAATTACTTTTGATCATAGTAGAAAATTTATGGTCACTAGGCATAATTATGATTCTAAGCATGATATTGTTTTTATAAAAGGTGCGCCAGAAAGAATATTAGCTTATTCAAATAAATATTTGCACGATAAAAAAGCCACTAATATGACTA
This sequence comes from Candidatus Komeilibacteria bacterium, assembly GCA_018656655.1. Taxonomy (GTDB): domain Bacteria; phylum Patescibacteriota; class Patescibacteriia; order UBA1558; family GWA2-36-10; genus XYD1-37-29. The sequence goes on from JABHYW010000030.1 coordinate 5,632, forward strand.
AGGCTCGTCGTGATTATTTTGATGATCAATGGCAAGTACTTAGTAAACAAGGCTTAAGAGTATTAGCTGGCGCTTATCAACTGATACCAAAAGATTATTCTAAGTTTGAAGATTTTAAAGATGAACCGAAAGATTTTGTATTTGCTGGTATTTGGGGCTTGTCAGATCCACTTCGTAAAGAAGCTAAAGAAACTTTGAAGAGCACTTTGAAAGCAGGGATTAATACGGTAATTATCACGGGCGATAATAAATTTACAGCCAAGAGTATTGCCAAAGAATTAGGTTTGTCATTTAAAGATGATAATGTTGTGACTGGAGACGAACTACTTAAGATGACTGATGAAGAGCTTAATAAACGCATTAAAGGTATAAAAGTTTATGCTAGGGTCAGTCCAGCTGATAAGTTACGAATTATCAAAGCCTGGCAAAATAAAGGAGAGGTAGTCTCTATGACTGGTGATGGAGTTAATGATGCTCCCGCACTTAAAGCGGCTGATATTGGTGTGGCTGTATCTAGTGGTTCAGATGTTGCTAAGGAAACAGCTGATTTAGTTTTATTGGATAATAATTTCCAGACCATAGTAATGGCTATTAAACAGGGTAGGGTTATTTTTGATAATCTACGCAAAGTAATATTATATCTTCTTTCAGATGGATTATCAGAAGTAATTATTTTGGTGGGTGGCATGGTGCTTCAAATACCTTTGCCTTTACTAGCTGCTCAGATTTTATGGGTAAATTTAATCAGTGACGGTTTTCCAGCTCTATCATTAACTATGGAGCCAGAAGAGGATTCAGTGATGAATAGAAGGCCAAGAAAACAGAATTCATTAGTAGATTTCGAGGGAAAATTTTTAATAGTATTAATTAGTTTAATTACTGGTTTATCTAATTTATGGCTTTTTTGGTATTTTTACAACACTACAGGAAATGTAGAGCTGGCTAGAACAGTAACTTTCACAGCCTTAGGACTCAACACTTTATTTTATGTTTTTAGTATTAAAAGTTTGGAACATAATATATTTAAGGCTAAGCCTTTTGCAAATAAGTATTTGAATGGTGCGGTTGTAGTAGGAATCATTGCTCAATTATTAGCAGTTTATTTACCTGTTTTAAATAAATTACTAAAAACAGTTCCGCTAGGATTTAAAGAATGGGAAATAATTTTAGCAGTAGTAGTTGGTGTAGTAGTTATGATTGAAGTAGCTAAGGCAATATTTATTTACTATAGAAAAAGACCTACCACAGGCAGAGTAAACAAAAAGTAATATGGAAAATCTTTTTATAAAAAATAGACAAGGAAATAAAATTGTTGTTAATCTAAGTAAGAGTAATAATCAAACGGGATTAGTTTTTGTAATGCCAGGATTGGGAAATATAAAAGAAGAAAGTAATATTCAAACTTTTGTAGATAGTTTTGCAGATAAGGGTTTTACAGCTGTGAGTTTTGATCTAACTAATGGAGTGGGCGAGAGTGATGGAGATTATAGTCAGGCAACTTTCACAGGTTATTATAATGACTTGTCTGATGTTATAGAGTGGTCCAAGTCTCAAGATTGGTATCAAGAGCCATTTGTCTTAGCAGGGCATAGCATGGGAGGTGGTTGTATTTTACGTTATGGAGCAGATCACCCAGATAGTTTATTAGGAATAGCTCCATTTGCAACTGTGATAGGTGGTCATCAAACTTTAGCTAAATTTGGTAGAGATGATTTAGTAGCTATGAAAATAGAAAATACTAAAGAAGTAGTTAAGAAAATAGATTGGGAACCATTTAAAAAAGATATTTTAAAATATGATATAGTGCCAGAAGCTCATAAATTTACTATGCCAATATTAATGATGGTTGGAGATAAAGATATAGGCACGCCCCTAGAAGATCAGATGAAATTATATGATAGTATGCCGGATAATAAAGAGATTCATATAATTAAAGGAGCTCCTCATACTTTTGAAGAAGCCAAGCATTTACTTAAAATGAAGCAGATTATTCATAATTGGATAGATAATAAGCTAGTAAAATAATACCCCCTCTTTTTCTCCCCCTAAATTAGGGGGAGATGTCTGTTAAGACAGAGGGGGTATTTTGTTTAAAGCTGTTTTTTATTTTAGCTTGACAAAATAGTCTTTTTGTGTTAAAAATAGGAGTCTCGTTAATAATTCATAGATTTTCTATCTATGGATACTTGTTCACTACAACATGGAGGTTAACTCATGAGTACAAAAAATATTTTTCCATTTAACATGGATAGTCCATGGTTTGGTCGTCGCGAAGGTACCGACCCTATTATGAGTGGTACTACAAAAGCGTGTCTGATGCATTTATGGAAAGAATCAAAATCAAATGGATATTTATTTGATATTGTCAAAGCTATGATGGATTTTGCTGAAATACCTGAAGACTCGGTTCGATTGGCTCGATATTATTTGAGTGGCGAACGTCGGCCGCTTGGTATCAGACGAATTCGGATTCAGTCTTTTCTCGACCGGTTGAATTACGATGTGGTTGAGTTCAGGCATTTTGCATTATTGCGAGAAGCCTTGGTCTTCAACAAGATTACTTTGCAAGAAGTTGGAAAGGCTCTTGATCTTCCTAATGAGAAGGCAGTAGTTCAAGTTTTGGAAAGAGATATAGATCTCGAGAATAAGACTGACGCCAAAATTTTTAAAATTTTGACAAATTTGATTCGTGAATTGGACGAACAAACACATATGGAAAATATGAGTATTGATGAAATCACAGCAAGCGATTATGTCGATGCACGTACTTTGACAGAGGATGACGAAATAACTTCCGAAGTGAGTTAACAAGTACAGACTACCCCGAATCGTATCAATATACGGTTTGGGGTAAAATTTTGATTTAAATTGACAAAAAAAGCTAAAATTGTTAGTATAAAAATAATATGAAATATACAAAAGTTACAAATTTAATGAATAATAACGGAATAAATAACCGCTAACTTTTTATATACAAAAATTAAATTTTAGGAAGTTGTCGGTCAAAATAGACCGATTTTTTTATTGTTCCGGGGTAGTTGAGTGGTACAACGCCACGCTGTTAACGTGGATATCGCAGGTTCGAATCCTGCCCCCGGAGCCAATTAAAATAAGTATGCTATAATTATAAAACTTTTATGCAATATTTAACAAAGCAGACATTCAAGATTTTTTGGAAACACTTAAGACAGTATAAGTGGACTCCTTGGTTTATAATAATTTCTATAATGATTGGTTCATTAGGAAGTATTGTTGCGCCACTTTTTTATAAAGATTTTTTTGATATTATAACCAATACAGACGATACTCTTAATAAAGTGCCATTGCTTAAAAATACCTTGATGAAGGTTTTGGCAGTTTATTTTATATCTTGGATTTTTTGGAGAGTAGCTAGTTTTTTGACTTCTTATTTTCAGACTAATGCTATGGCTGATATATCCAATTCTTCTTTCGCTTATCTACATAGACACTCTAGTTCTTTTTTTAATAATAATTTTGTAGGATCACTTGTTAAAAAGGTAAATAGGTTTTCTAGATCTTTTGAGATAGTAACAGATTTAATTTTTTGGGATTTTTTACCAATTTTTGTAAATATATTTTTAATTATTATAGTATTAGGTAAACGAAATTTATTCTTAGGATTAGGTATTTTAGCTTGGACTGTAATCTATATGATTGTGAATTATTATTTTTCTTTATATAAATTAAAATATGATGTGAGAAGAGCAGAGTTAAATTCTGAAGTTACAGGAGTATTAGCAGATACAATTACTAATCATTTAAATTTAAAATTATTTACAGGTTATAATAGAGAAAAAAAATTATTTAAAATAGTAAATACTAAATTACAAAAATTAAGACAATTTACTTGGAATTTGGCTAATTATTTTGAGGCTGGCCAGATATTATTAATGATGGTTTTGGAAATTGGTATAATGTATTATGCTATTTCACTTTGGCAAAGAGGTATTATTTCTGTGGGTGAATTCGTATTAATTCAGACTTATTTAGTTAGTATAATAGTGAGGTTATGGAATTTTGGTCGTATTATTAGGAAATATTATGAGGCCATGGCGGAAGCAGAAGAAATGACCGAAATTTTAGAAACACCTCATGAAATAAAGGATATTAAAAGCGCGAAAACATTAAAAATCAATGGTGGACAAATAGAATTTAAAGATGTTCATTTTTCTTATCACAAAACCAGAGAGATTATTTCTAATTTTAATTTAAATATTAAAGCTCAGGAAAAAATAGCTTTCATTGGACCATCTGGTTCTGGTAAATCTACTCTAGTAAATCTACTATTGAGGAATTACGATATTGATGGAGGTGGAATTTTTATAGACAAGCAAAAAATAATTAGTCTTAGCCAAGATTCTTTGTGGAAAAATATATCTTTGGTTAATCAAGATCCAATTCTATTTCATAGAACACTCAAAGAAAATATTTGTTATGGTCAGCCAAAAGCTACAGATGTAGAAATTAGAAAAGCTGCTAAATTAGCTTACGCTAATAAATTTATAGATGATTTTCCAGAAAAATATGAGACCTATGTAGGTGAGCGTGGAGTAAAATTATCTGGTGGTGAAAGACAGCGAGTTGCCATTGCTAGAGCAATTCTAAAAAATGCTCCAATTTTAGTATTGGATGAAGCAACTTCTTCTTTGGATTCTGAATCAGAAGAGCTTATTCAAAATGCCTTGGCCAATCTAATGAAAGATAAAACAGTAATAGTGATCGCCCATAGACTTTCTACTATCATGAAGATGGATAGAATTATAGTTTTGGATAAAGGAAAGATAGTAGAGCAGGGCACTCATCAAGAATTGATTGCCAAGAAGAAAGGATTATATAATAGATTGTGGCAGAAACAGGTCGGTGGATTTATTGGCTAAAAAAATAAACCCCACTTTGCTGTGCAAGAGGTGGGGTTTTTAGTGAGCTATATTTAGAAGTGGTTTAGTGAATAGTGACTTACCGTATAGCTGAGAAAAAAAACAAAAATTACTGCTAAAATAGTTTTAAGTGCTTTTTTCATGTTTATTAACTCCTTTGTTAATGTAATTGTGAAGGAACTAAATTGTCATGTGAATTCATAACAATATAATTTAACATAAATAAGGTTTTTTGTCAATTTCTGTAGCCATTTTTATTAAAATATTGTATAATATGTATATGCAGAAAAATACCCGTCTTGCCACGAGGCAGGAAAATATAATAGCTAAATTAAAACAAGCTGATTTACGTGGCAGAGGGGGCGCTAATTTTCCGACACATTCAAAATGGCAAATGTTTGCTGATGTAGATGCTGACAAAAAATATATAGTAGCCAATGGTAGCGAGGGCGAGCCAAATGTATTGAAAGATGGCTACATATTAAAAAATCATCCAGAAGTATTAGTTGAGGGATTAAAAATTGCTTTAGAAACTTTTAAAAGTTCTGAGGCTTTTATTTTTCTCAGACGTGATTATTTTAAAAAATATAAAAAGAAGTTAGAAAAGTTAATAGGGGATTTGCCGATTACTGTTTTTAGAGAGCATGGTGGGTATTTATCAGGAGAGGAAACCGTACTTTGTGAAGAAATAGAAAAGAATTTACCAGCTCGTCCTAGAACTAAACCTCCTTATCCTGGACAAGTAGGTATAAATGGATTGCCGACATTGATAAATAATATAGAAACTTTTTATTATGTTGCCAAAATTTCTAAAAATGAATATAAAAAAACTAGACTATATAGTATTACAGGTAAGACATTTTATAAAGGAGTATTTGAATTACCAGTAGCTTGGTCTATTAAAAAAATATTAACTGCCACAAAAGCATTGCCTGAGTTTGATTATTTTGTGCAAGTGGGCGGTGGAGCTAGTGGTGATATATTATTAGCTTCTGAAACTACCCAGCAAGTATCTGGCAGTGGAGCTATTATAATTTATGATAAAGAACAAACTGATCCATGGGTTCTAATGCGTACTTGGATTGATTTTTTTATGAATGAAAACTGTGATAAATGTACACCCTGTCGAGAAGGTAGCTATAGAATATTAGAAATGGTTAGAGATAGACAATTTGATAAAAAAGTTTTAGATGATTTATTTTTCGTTTTAGAAAATACTAGCTATTGTGCTTTAGGAAAATCCATTCCTTTGCCTTTTAAATCAGCTATTAAAAAATTATTAGCTCATACTAGAAATTAATTATGCCTAAGAAGATTTCAATTTTTATAAATAACAAAAAGTATAGCGCTGAAATAGGGCAAAGTGTTTTGGATATAGCTAAGCAGAATAATATTGATATTACTACTCTATGCCATCATCCAGATATAAAAGTTCAGGGTTCTTGTAGATTATGCTTGGTAGAAATAAAAGGTAAAAAAGGCTTACATACTTCTTGTAACACTCAAGTTGAAGATGGTATGAAAATTCTCACAGATTCTAAGAATATTTCTAGGGCTAAACAAATTAATCTGGAGCTTATATTTTCTGAACATTGTGAAGAATGTGGAGATTGTATTTATAGTCAAGATTGTACTATTAAAGAATTTGCCAAAAAGTATGATGTAAAAATTACAAAATACGAAGATCGTAAAAAAGGCTATCCAGTTCATAAATTTGGACCAGCTTTAGAGTTTGATACTTCCAAATGTATTGATTGTGGACTTTGTGTAGATGTTTGTAAAAAAGAAGGGGTAGATTTTTTGGAGTACAAAAAGAAAGGTAAATTTTATGAAGTTTGCCCTTCTTCTAAAAAAGATAAAGATTGTATTTATTGTGGTCAGTGCTTGACTCATTGTCCAGTTGGAGCTTTTGAGGGTGTTGGAGAATTTGAAGATGTAGATAAGTATATAGACGTCAAAGGAAAAACAGTGGTATTTCAATTTGCACCATCTATTCGTAGTTCAATTGGTGAGGAATTTGGTATGCCAGTCGGAACTGTTGTAACTGGTAAACTTATTGCCGCTATTAAGGCTCTGGGGATAGAACATGTTTTTGATGTCTGTGTAGGGGCTGATATGACTACTATGGAAGAAGCTACAGAGTTAATTGAAAGACTTGAAGATGATAAACCATTACCAATGTTTACTTCCTGTTGTCCAGCCTGGGTTAAATATCTTGAATTTTATCGTCCAGATTTAATACCAAATTTAACTACTGTCCGTAGTCCACAAGTTATCATGGGCGGTATTATTAAGACTTACTGGGCTAAGCAGATGAATATTAAGCCTAAGGATATTATTGTAGTTGGCATTATGCCCTGCGTAGCTAAAAAATACGAAATTGAGAGAAAGCAGAATTATTTGAATGGCATGAAAGCTGTTGATCAGATATTGACCACTAGAGAATTAGCTCATTTATTACGTAAGAAAAAAATTGATTTAGCAAGTATTAAGCCAGATAATGCTAAGTCTCCATTGCTTAAGCCTAGTGGAGCGGGTGTAATTTATGGTTCTTCAGGAGGTGTAATGGAATCAGCTCTTAGGGCGGCTTATAAGAAAATGACAGGTAAGCGAATGCCTAAATTAAATTTAAAAGAAGTGCGTGGTATTCAAGGCTTTAAAAAAGCTAAAATTAAAATAGCTGGTAAAACTCTTAAAGTGGGAGTAGTCAATGGTATTGCTAACGCTAAAAAATTATTGAAAGAATTAGAAAAAGATCCTAAAGCCTATGATTATGTAGAAGTAATGGCTTGTTTTGGTGGATGTATTGGAGGCGGAGGACAACCAGTACCAATTAATGATGAAATTAGGCAGAAGCGTTCAGCTGCTTTATATAATCTAGATACTAAAAAAGTTGCTCGTAGCGCTGATGAAAATCCAATTATCAAAAAAATGTATAAAGACTTCTTTAATGATGACAAAAATAGACACAGTGTTTGTCACACAAGTTTTCGTAAAAAGAAAAAAGAAGTTTTCCCTAAAAAATAATATAATAAATATATGGCTTTAACAAAAACTTTAACCCTTAATAAACAAGCAACACTTATTTTGGTAAAATTTATAGCTATAATGGGCATAGCTTCACTGGCTCCTCTTTTTCCTATTCAGGGATTAACTGGTCCAATAGTAAATGCTATGCTTTTTATTGCGGTAATTATGTTGGGTAGTCAGAGTGCAATATTGGTAGCAGTTTTTCCTTCAACAATTGCTTTAGCAACTGGCTTATTACCAGCTATTTTAGCACCGATGATTCCTTTTATTATTATTGGTAATATTATTCTAGTTTTAACTTTTGATTTATTTAGAAAAGAGAATTTTTGGTTAGGTGTTGGTGTTGCTAGTTTTTTAAAATTTTTATTTTTATGGAGCACTAGCTCAGTTGTAATTGAGTTATTAATTAAAAAAGACCTAGCCAATAAAGTAGCTATGATGCTTTCTTGGTCGCAATTAATAACTGCGGTAGCTGGCGGAGTATTGGCTTATATATTTCTTAAGAAAATAAAAAGGATTTAAAATAATTAAACAACTTCTTCGGAGGTTGTTTTTATTTAAAAAGAAAAGAGCCTCGTTATGTTGCGAGGCTCTCATTTTCCATGGTTCCGCATTAGTGGGGTTCCTTCCGTGCGGGTTAATATTTTGGCCTAGTGATAATCAGATTGATCTGATTGGCATCAGAGGCCTCTTTACCTAACTCAATTTTGTAGCCATTGATGCTACATTCGCCTTCTAGGACATCAGCACTTAGGCCATCTTTGTCGAGAATAATCTCTGCACGATCATTTTCCTCCAACTGGCGACTTATTTCAGTGGCATCACCACTATTGATGCCTAGAGCCTGAAGATCTTGGATAATTGTAAAATGCATGGATTTTACCTCCGGTTTATGGTGATTAGTGGTTTGAGATGAAAGGAATCTTTATTAAACCACTTATACTTATTTGTGTCAATGTAAAGCTTGTAAAATATTATTTAAATAAAAAACTGGTGACTAATTTATGTTAGTCACCAGTAGTACAGGAATTTCCTGTTTAATTAACAATTTCACTCATCTTCTGAAAAGCTAAGTGTTGAAGCTGACTATCAGAAGGAGCTTGATTGTAGACTTCAAGCCATTCATCAAAGTTCTTAGCAACTTCACGCATCTTTTGAAAAGCTAATTCTTTAAGATCACTATCAGAAGGAGCTTGGTTGTAGACTTCAAGCCATTCATCAAAGTTCTTAGCAACTTCACGCATCTTTTGAAGGGCTAGGTGTTCAAGCTCACTATCAGAAAAAGATACATTGTAGACTTCAAGCCATTCATCAAAGTTCTTAGCAACTTCACGTATCTTCTCAAGAGCTAAGAAGTTAAGTTTGCTATCAGAAAAAGATACATTGTAGATCTGGATCCATTGATCAAAGTTAAGCTTATTAATAAACTCTTTATCTTTTGATAACTTTGGCCAGTGTAATACAACTGCTAAGCCAAACCCACATTTTTTGACTAATTTCTCGAATTCCATGATGTCCCTCCATTTTTTTATCTTAGGTACAAAACTAATAGGCTGAAGTGCCTATTTTTAGTTTTCAAAATATTATATAATATTATATATGTTTTGTCAATGTAAAGCTTGTAAAATTTGGGTATTTTAGTTATTATTTATATTATAATTATAAAAAAGTGTATAAAGTATGAAAAATATTTTTATTAAAGATTTAAAAGATTTTGTAGATAAAGAAGTAGTCATCAAAGGGTGGGTGGCTAATTTTCGTTCATCTGGCAAAATTGCTTTTTGGCAAGTAAGAGATGGTAGTGGCTTAACTCAAGCTATACTTTCTTCTAATGATTTGTCAGAAGATAAATGGGCCGAAGTTCAGAAAGTAACTCAAGAGACTTCTGTAAAGCTGACAGCTAAAGTAGCTAAGCATCCCAAGAAAGATGAATATGAGCTTCATGTTATAGATTTTGAGTATTATCAAATAGCCGATGAATATCCTATTTCAAAGAAAGAACATGGGGTAGATTTTTTAATGGATAATCGACATCTATGGCTTAGATCTGCTAAGCAGATTGCTATTCAAAAAATTAGAAATACTCTTATTCAAGCCAACTACGATTATATGGCTAAGAATTCATTTATTAAAATTGATGCACCAATTTTAACTCCTAATGCTTGTGAAGGTACTACAGAGTTATTTGAGATTGATTATTTTGATGATAAAGCCTATTTATCACAAAGCGGTCAGCTATATATAGAGTCAGCAATTTTTGCTCATAATAAAGTATTTGATTTTGGTCCAGTTTTTAGAGCTGAGAAATCAAAAACTCGTCGTCATCTGACAGAATTTTGGATGATGGATGCCGAGATGGCTTTTATTAATCTAGATGACAATATGCAAGTTCAAGAAGAGCTTATTCGTCATATGGTAACTACAGTTTTAGAAAATAATAAAGCGGATTTAGAAATTTTAGCCAGAGATACAAAAGCTTTGGAAAATATTACAAAACCTTTTCATAAAATTACTCATACTGAGGCTATAAAAATGCTTCAGGAAATGGGTAGTGATATTAAAAATGGAGAAGATTTAGGAGCTGATGATGAAACTATGCTTACTAAGAAATTTGATAATCCATTATTTGTTACTCACTATCCAGCTAAGATTAAAGCTTTTTATATGAAGCGAAATACCGATGATGAAAATCTAGCTGAATGTGTTGATTTATTAGCGCCAGAGGGTTATGGAGAAATTATTGGTGGAGCTCAGCGTGAAGATGATTACGATACATTGCTTCAACGCATCAAGGAAGAAAAACTTTCGCAAGAGGATTTTCAGTGGTATTTAGATCTTCGTAAGTATGGATCAGTGCCTCATGGTGGTTTTGGCTTTGGCCTGGAGCGTATAGTAGCTTGGGTTTGTGGAATTAATCACGTTAGAGAAACAATACCATTTCCTAGAACAATAAATAGATTAAAACCTTAATTATAAACATATGACTTTTGATCCAGAAAATCCTCGTACAGAGGATAGGGAATTTCATCCAAAGCAAGGTGAGTTAGATCAAATTACTGAAAAATTAGCTAGAATAGAAGAGGGTGGTAATTTAGCTGAATTTCCAGATGATAATGCCAAAGAAACTTTTGTTAGAAGTCTTGAGGCAATTGAAGATCAAATTAAAAATATAAGAGAACAAATTGGTTAAATTTTATATATGAATAGAATAAAAACAACAGAGACAGTTGGTAAAACAGGCGAGACAGTACTTATTAAAGGTTGGGTAAATGTCCGTAGAAATATGGGTAAAATTGCTTTTTTAGATTTGCGTGATCGTTGGGGGATACTACAAGTAGTAGCTGTACCAGCTGAATTAGATGAAGCTTCTCAAGAGATATTAAATGATATTCGTCCAGAATATGTTTTAGCTATTGAAGGTATTGTTCAAGATCGAGGAGCTAAGCAAATAAACAAAGATTTAGCTACGGGCACTGTAGAAATTTTAGCTAAAAAAATTACTGTATTATCTGAAGCTGAGACTCCGCCATTTGAAATTGACAATGAAGAGCGTCAGGCTAATGAAGAATTACGTTTAAAATATAGATATTTAGATCTTCGTCATGAACGTATGAAAAATAATATCATAGCTCGTGATAATGTTATTACATTTTTTAGAGACTGGTTACATAAAAATGATTTTGTAGAAATACAAACTCCGATTTTATCTAAATCTACTCCAGAAGGAGCTAGAGATTATTTAGTACCTTCTAGACTTCATAAAGGGCAGTTTTTTGCTTTACCGCAAGCTCCACAACAATATAAACAGTTGTTAATGATAGCTGGTATTGATAGATATTTTCAAGTAGCGCCTTGTTTTAGAGATGAAGATGCTCGAGCAGACAGAAGTCCAGGAGAATTCTATCAACTAGATATGGAAATGAGTTTTATGACTCAAGAAGAAATCATGGATCTTACTGAACGCATGTTTACTGAGATGGTAGAAACTTTATTTCCTGAAAAGAAAATTACTCAAAAACCATGGCCAAGAATAGATCATGATGAATCTGTTAAAAAATATGGAAACGATAAACCTGATCTTAGAAAAGATAAAAATGATAAAAATGAATTAGCTTTTGCTTGGGTAGTTAATTTTCCTTTGTTCACAGAACAGACTGAAGAAGATAAATTTATAGGAGCGGGCGATACTTGGGGACCAAGTCATAATATGTTTACAGCCCCTAAAGAAGAAGATATTGCTTTACTCGACAGCGATCCAGGAAAAGTAAGGTCATATCAACATGATTTAGCACTTAATGGTTTTGAAGTGGGTGGTGGAGCTGTTCGTATTAATGATATGAAAATTCAGGAAAAAGTTTGGGATTTAATTGGTTTTTCTGATGAACAAAAGAAACAATTTCAACATTATTACGAGGCCTTTAAATATGGTGTACCGCCTCATGGTGGTATAGCGCCTGGGCTTGATAGGTTGTTAATGGTAATTTTAGGAGAAAAAAATCTTAAAGAAGTAACTGCTTTTCCTTTAACTTCTGATGGTAGGGATCCAATGCTGGACTCCCCAGCTGACGTTAGTCAGGAACAATTGGATGAATTAGGACTAAGTATAAAAAAATAAATTTAACCCCCTCTACCCTTCGGGCATCTCCTCCTTGGCAAGGGGAGAAATCAGGAAGTCCCCCTGTCAAGGGGGATTTAGGGGGTTAGGGGTGTTTTTTCTTTTGACTTTTGTTTTTGTTTGTTATATTATAATAAAGATTCTCAAGTAGTACATTTTTTCAACGGAGGGAAACAGAGTGTTAATACAGAAATCAAATAATCTGGGTTCTAATCCCAGCTGTCCCTCCAATTTACCGTCTTAAAAATCTTTAGATAATTATGGCGGTAAATTCCGTTAAACCAAAAGTGTTAATGTGGCATGGCGCTTACGGTTAACGGAAAAGGGAGTACAACGGTGTACTCCCTTTTTTTGTTGAAAAAAATAAGCCTAAATGTTATAATAAAGACGCGTTTTTTATTATTTTTACCCTATAAATGCATCAAATTCAATTAGAGCAATTTGAAGGTCCATTGGATCTTTTACTAAAATTGATAGAAAAAAATAAGCTACAGATTACAGAAATATCTTTAGCCACGATTACAGATCAATATCTATCTTATATAGAAGAAGGAGAAAATATAGCTTCCACCGAGGTAGCTGATTTTTTGTTAATAGCCTCTAAGCTTATTTATCTAAAATCAAAGTATTTATTACCAGATTTTAATATAGAAGATGAAGAAGATGCTAGTTCTTTGGAGGCTCAATTGAAGATATATAGACAATATTACGAAGCTAGCAAGCTAATAGATAAGCAATTTTCTGATCCAAATAAATTTTCTTATATTCGGGTTAATCCCTACAAATTACCTAAAGAAAAAGGCTTCGCTCCTCCTAGTAATATGAAAAAACGCGAGATGCCTGATATTTTTGCTTTGGTTATTTCTAAAATAGCTAGAATAGTTAATTTACCAAAAGTAATTATTGCTAAAGCGATTTCTATTAGTGAAAAAATAAGAGATCTTCAGCAAGTTATAAAAACGCAAGCTAGAATTAGTTTTAATGGAATGCTTAAAAAGAAAAACAAAGCTGAGACAGTGGTTAATTTTTTAGCTATGCTAGAGCTTATGAAACGCAAAGAAATTGAAGTAGAGCAAAATAGTTTGTTTAGTGATTTAAGTATATTAAGAAATCAAAAATAATATGATAAAAAATAGTTTATCCGTTTTAGAATCATTACTTTTAGCTATTGGAAAACCATTAGCTTATAAAGAAATAAATAAATTATTGGAGTGTAAGAATGATGATCTTAAAAAATTATTGTCTAAATTAAAAGAAAAATATAATACAGATGACAGTGGTATTCATGTTTTAGATAATAATAAGAAAATACAATTTGTATCTCATCCAGATAATATTAAAATCTTAAAGAATTATTTTAATGATGAATTGAGTGGAGATCTTACGAAACCATCTTTAGAAACGTTGACTATTATTGCCTATCGTCAACCAGTTAGTAAAGAGGAATTAGAGCAAATCAGAGGAGTTAATTGTTCAATGATTATACGTAATTTACTTATTAGAGGATTAATTGAGGAAAGTACAGATAAGGAAAGTTTAAGTATAAATTATTCAGTGACTATGGATTTTCTAAAGTATATGGGTATAAATTCAGTAGAGGATTTGCCAGATTATGGAAAATTAAATAGTGATGAAAATTTAATTAAACTTTTGGAAGCTAACGAAGAAGATGAACAAGAAAACTAAAAATACAATGCGTTTAGCTAAATTTTTAGCAGAAGCTGGAGTAGCTTCACGACGAAAATCGGAAGAATTAATTATATCTGGCCAAGTTGCTATAGATGGTGAAGTTGTAGATAATGTTGCAACTAATGTTTTGGCTGATCAGGATAATATTACAGTAAATGATGAAAAAGTTTCTATTGAAAAGAAAGTTTATTATTTATTAAATAAGCCAGTTGGATATATTTCTTCACTTAGTGATCCGCATAATGATAAGCTGGTAGTTGATTTAGTACCCGAAAAACCAAGAGTTGTTCCAGTGGGGCGACTTGATATGGATTCGTCAGGTTTGCTTTTATTAACTAATGATGGTGAATTAACTCATCAATTGACCCATCCTAAATTTGAAGTAAGTAAAACTTATGTAGCTACAGTAAATAAAGATTTAGATAAAAATATTGTTGCGATATTAAAAAAAGGTGTTTATTTACCAGAAGGCTTAGCTAAGGCTGACGAAGTTAGAATTTTAGATGATAGAAACTTGGAAGTAGTTATACATCAAGGTTGGAATAGACAAATTCGGCGTATGTTGGGAGCAGAAGGTCTACGAGTGACAGAATTGGTCAGAGTAGCTGAAGGCAGGTTAAAGCTAGCTGATTTACCAATCGGTGATTATATAGAATTAAAAAAACAAGATATTTTATGAACCTCTGGATACTTATATCAGCTTTAGTATTTACACTTGGTTTACCAAGTAATCCAGCTTATCAATTACCTTTGATCAGTATTTTTGCTAATGAAGAAGGTATTACAGCTAGTTTTGAGGCTGTGGAATTAGATGATGCCGAAATAATACCTCATAAGGTAGATAATAAATCTCTAGGAGTAAAGATTGCCGCTCAGTCAGCTGCAGCCATGGATAAAGATACAGGATTAATATTGTGGCAAAAAAATGCAGATCAAGTTAGATCAATTGCCAGTATTACAAAATTAATGACTGCTTTAGTATTTCTAGATAATAATCCTGGCTGGAATACTGAAATTACTTTAGAAGAGCAAGATGAAATTAATGGAGGCACTAATAGAATATTAAGAGGAGAAATAGTAACAGTTCGTGATATTTTTTACACATCACTAATTTCATCAGATAATAATGCTACGCGGGCTTTAGTTAGAAGTACCGGATTGGAAGAAAATAGTTTTGTAGATCAGATGAATGCCAAAGCTAAGGATTTAGACTTGAGTAATACTGATTTTGCAGATCCTACTGGGCTTAAAGATAATAATAAATCTACTGCTTTAGATATTTTAGTTTTAGCTAGGATTGCTTTTAATAATCAAGATATAAATGATGCTGTGTCTAGAGCAGTTTATAATTTTCAAGCTATTAGTGGTAAGAATCATAAAATCACTACCACTAATAAACTTTTTAATAGCTTTTTAGATATTAAAGCTGGCAAAACAGGTTTTGTTAATGCCTCTGGTTATTGTTTAGTAGCTGAGGTAGGTGGAGTAGGAGAGCAAAATATTATATCAGTTGTTTTAGGATCAGATAGTCATGATGGTCGTTTTCAAGACCTAAAAATATTATCAGCTTGGGTTTTAGATAATTTTACATGGTCTTAAAAAGCATTTTATTGTATAATTATTAGTAATTATGGATATATCTTGGATTTATAATATTGACTCAAGCTTGGCGACGTTTTTGTTGTCCATGCTACCCGTTTTTGAACTAAGGGCAGCAATTCCTTTTGCTATTGCTAATTTTGATATGTCTTTATGGCAAATATTTATTGTGGCAGTGCTCGGTAGTTTTTTGCCAGCCATATTTATTGTTTATTGGTTAGGGCCAGTATCTAATTGGTTTAGAAAATGGTCGGTAATGGATAAATTTTTTAAATGGTTATTTGCTAGAACTAGAGCTAAATTTGATAAAAAATATGCTGTTTGGGGTAAATTAGCTTTAATGTTTTTTGTGGCTATTCCGTTGCCAGGCACAGGAGTATGGACTGGATCTTTAGCAGCTTGGTTATTTAATTTTAATAAAAAGCATGCGCTAGCATATATTGGCCTAGGTTCAATTTTAGCTGGAATTTTAGTCACTCTTATATCAATTGGAGCATTTACAATTTTTGATTTTGTGTTATGAAAAAATATAAACAAATTATAGTTGCTAATTGGAAAATGAAGCTTGATGTAGATGAGGCAATAAACTTATCTAAGGAGCTTAAAGAATTATTAGCTGGAGAATCAATAGTAGATAAAAAAATAGTGCTTTGCCCTAGTTTTTTAGCTATTCATGATGTGGCTAGGATTTTAAAAGATTCAGGTATTAGTTTGGGAGCTCAAGATGTTTTTTATGAAGAAGAGGGAGCTTTTACAGGTGAAGTATCGCCAGAAAATCTTAAAGATTTGGGTTGTGAATATATTATTGTAGGACATTCAGAAAGAAGAGCGATGGGTGAAGCAGATGAAGTGGTTAATAAAAAAGCGCAGGCAGTTTTAGATAATAATATGATTCCTATTATTTGTGTGGGTGAGACATTGGTAGAATATGAAGCCGGAGAGGCTGAAACAGTCTTGGCCAGACAAGTGTCTAAAGTTTTGGAAAATTTAGATAATAAATATTTTATTTTGGCTTATGAACCTATTTGGTCTATTAGCACCAGTGGTAGTGGTAAGACTATCACAGCTTCGGAAGCAATAAATCAAATTAATATACTCAAAAAAAGTATTCCTGAGCATTTAAAAGATTTTGATATTATTTATGGTGGCAGTGTTAAGTCAGATACAGTTGGCGAGTTTAGTAAAGATTTTAAAGGTGCTTTAGTTGGTGGAGCGAGTCTTAAGGCTCAAACATTTTTTGATTTAATTAAAAATTCTTAGTTAGATAAATATTTAATATTGTAAAGACTCTGATTTAGATGCGACTTTGCGAAGCAACGGAGCAGATAATTCAGAGTAGGCGCAATAAATAAAACTAAATAGAAATATATGATAGTTCCAATTAAACAAATAATAATGAAAGCTCAGCAGGGGAAATATGCCGTGGGAGCTTTCAATACTTCAAATTTAGAAATCACCATGGCTATTATCAGGGCGGCAGTTAAACAAAAATCCCCAGTGATTATTCAAACTTCTGAATCAGCTATTACTTATTCTAATTTACAGATTATATTTTCTATGATGACGAATATTGCTAATACCATAGGTAAGTCTGTACCAATTGCTATTCATCTTGATCATGGTAAACATACTAAAGTAGTTAAGGATTGTATTAATATTGGTTATAGTTCAGTACACATGGATGCTTCAGAAAAGGACTATGCTACCAACGTCCGTCTATCAAAACAAATGGCCAAGCTAGCTCATAATAAGAAAATATGGATTCAAGCCGAATTAGGCTCAATTTTGGGCAAAGAGGGTATGGTTAAGCTAGAGACAGGAGAGATAAACATGAAAGATTTAATGACAGATCCAGTTCAAGCTAAAGATTTTGTAGAACGTACTAAAGTAGATACTCTAGCAATTTCAGTCGGTACTATTCATGGACATTTTAAAGGTATAGAAAGGGTAGATCAACCACGCTTGAAAAAAATAAGAAAATTGGTTAATATACCTCTTGTTTTACATGGCGGTTCTGGATTAAGTCCTCAGACTTTTAGAAAAGCTATAAAAAATGGAATTAGTGTAATAAATATTGATACAAATTTACGTTTAGCCTTTAGAAAAGCACTTAAGAGTACGATTTCTAAGGAAAGTAATATTATAGACCCTAGAAAGATTCTTAATCCTTCTACTGAAGCTATGCAAAGAGAAGTCGAAAAAACAATTAGAATTTTTGGTAGTCAGAATAAAGCTTAATATATGTTTGATACATTTTTACTAGTATTAATAATTTTATCTTTAGTCTTTATTATCTTGAAGATAGTAGGGAAGTTTTCACGTTTGATAAATATTAATGTGGACAATTTGCCAGAAGTAAAAATACAAAGACAAAAAGAAGCTATACTCAAAAGTCGTTTAGAGAGATCTTGGTTAGGAATTTTTGATAAGTTTAAAGTATTATTAAAACCAGCTAAGGGTAAATTAAAAAGTGGCTTAAAGCAGTATTATAAAAAATTAAAAAATATAGAAAAGGATATTCGCTTACGTGGTTTTGAAAAACTTAGTTCTTCTGTAGATAGGTCTCAAGCTATAGATGAAATTTTAACTACCGCTAAACAACATATAAATAATGAAGAGTATAATCAAGCAGAAGAAACTATATTAGATGCTATTGGTATTGAGCAGCATAGTATAGATGCTTATAAATTGTTAGCTGAAGTATATAGACTTAAAAAGGAATATTCACAAGCTAAAGAGACTTTGGAATATTTATTAAAATTAACTCATACTGAAGATCCAGATGTTTATTATTCTTTAGCTGATATAGCTAAAGAGCGGGGGAATCTTAAGCAGGCAGAAGAAGATTATATAAAATCTATATCATTGTCAGATGATAATTATTTATATCTATTATCATTAGCTGAAGTATATACAGATTTAGAGGAAGAAGAAAAAGCTCTCGAGACTGCTCAAAAAGCCTTACTTTCAGCGCCAAACAATCCTAAGATTCTTGACTTTTTGATAAATATTAGTATAATTATGTCTGATAAAGAATTAGCTTTTGATTATTTAGATAAATTAAAAGAGGTTAATCCAGAGAATCAAAAGATAGCTAACTTTATTGAGCGCATTGATAATTTATAGTATTTCGTGTGTCGGTACCCATTCGGCGTTGCTCAGGGTACCGTTATTAGTTTTTATATGGGTCGGTACCGAAGTGGTCAACCGGGGCAGGCTGTAAACCTGCTGGCTTTCGCCTTCGGGGGTTCGAATCCCTCCCGGCCCACCATTTTTTGCAAAGCAAAAAATGTCCTGAGCGTAGCCGAAGGGCATGAGAAAAGAGTAATATGTCAAAGAATATAATAAAAAAATACTATTTTTATTTTGCAAGATGTTCAGATAAGAGTTTATATGCTGGATATTGCGTAAATTTAAAACAGCGTGAAGATAAACACAATTCTGGTGATGGCGCTAAATATACTAGACAAAGACGACCTATTAAGATTATATACTCAGAACAATTTGATTCTATATCAAAAGCTATGAAACGTGAGGCTCAAGTTAAAGGTTGGATAAAAGATAAAAAAGAAAAACTCATCAAAGGACTGTTATAACCTAGGCCGTCATAGCTTCCGCCTTCGCTAAAGCTTCGGCGTGACAAGCAGTGGTAGAGTGTCATTTATTAGGCCGTCATAGCTCAGTGGTAGAGCACTTCCATGGTAAGGAAGGGGTCCGCAGTTCAAGTCTGCGTGACGGCTCCATTTTCACCCCTAAGGGTGTTTTTTTGATAGTTTTATATAAATAAAGTATAGACTACTCTATACTTTATTAGCATATTGTGGA
>JABHYW010000031.1 GCA_018656655.1 Candidatus Komeilibacteria bacterium
ACCCCATAAGAACGTTTCTTTTGTGGAGGTGTTTTTGCTTAATATGATTTTTAGTGTATAGTATATATGTATTAATTATTATTAAAATAATTATATGGAATTTAAAGAATCACCAACATCAAGAGAAGATGAGATTTTTAATAAAATAAAAACTGAATTAAGTTTTGGAGAAGAGAAGGGTGTAGATTGGGATATTCGGCCAGGACAAAACGGCGAAGTACTAAGTTTTTTATTTGGAGATGATGATAATATAAAACTACACATTGAAGATACGTCCACAGGAAATTCTACAGATCATAATATAGATAGTCTTGATAAAATTGAAGAGATGAAGAATTGGGAAAGTATATCAGAGGCGATGGTAGAAAAGGCACTTAGCATTTTTAATAAAAAACAATAACGGCCTTGCCCTTGTGTTAATACTGGTTTCTTATTTGACTCACTTCGTTTGTTCAGGATGGGTGATGGGACCCCATCAGAAAGTCACTTTATAAACAAGTGGTTTTTTGATATAATATATTTATGAAAAAATTATTTTTGCTATTATTAATAATATTACCAATTTCTTCTTTAGCTCAAGAACAGCAATCAGAAGAGATGTTTAAAGCTAGAGTTATTGAAATTATTCAACAAGAGGAAATAATAGATGAAACAGGAAATTTGGTTCAGCAAAATTTAAAGCTAGAGGCTTTAGAGGGGACTTTTAAAGATCAAGAAATTATTTTTGAGGGGATTGGTAATTATCAATTTGCAGCTACTCAGCCCTATAAAGAGGGTGATAAAATTATAGTTAGCTATAGTCAGGATATTGAAGCTAATGATATATTTTTTATTTTAGACTATGATAGGAGCAATTCTATCTTATGGTTAGCTATAATTTTTCTTATAAGTATTTTAGTTGTAGGTAGATGGAAGGGCTTCCGTTCTTTACTTGCTTTAGTATTTAGTTTTATTGTAATTTTAAAATTTATTGTTCCTCAAATATTAGCTGGTGCGAATCCAGTGATTATAAGTGTTGTGGGAGGTATTATAATTTTGATTTTTTCAATTTATTTTACTCAAGGAATAAATAGAAAGGCACACATAGCTAATGCATCTTTAATTATTTCATTGTTTCTTACGGCTTTATTGTCTCTATGGTTTACAAAGCTAGCTAGATTATCAGGTTATTCAGGAGAGGCAACCGAATTTTTACTTGAATCAAGTAATGGCAGTATTAACTTAGAGGGTTTATTATTAGCTGGAATATTGATTGGTACTTTAGGTGTATTAGATGATGTCATAGTTAGTCAGGTTTCTACAGTGGAACAACTTAAGCAAGCTAATCCAGACTTAAGTAATAAACAGATATATATTAGGAGTCTAAAAGTTGGCATTGATCATATTACCTCTATGATAAATACTTTATTCTTTGCTTATGCTGGCGCTTCATTACCATTACTTATATTATTTACTCAAAGCGAGGCTATTGGACTCAATTTTTCGCAGGCAATGAATAATGAAATAATTGCGACAGAGATAGTTAGAACATTATTAGGTAGTATAGGAATTATTTTATCCATTCCCATAGCTAATTATTTGGCTAGTTATTTTTTAACAATTAAGAAAAATTAAATTGTTATTGATTAAGGGCGGCTAGAAATAAATCTTCGTTTGGTTTATGCGGTAAATGGCAAATATTATTTATATAATTTATTTTTATGTAGCCATCGCGGTCTATTACCAGTTTAGTAACAGAGGATTGATATATTTCCATAGATAAAAAACCAATTACATCAGTGTTCAGGACACTTGTTACCATTGATCTAATTAGATTGCCGTGGCAGAAAAGGCCAATTTTTTTGCCTTTATTTTTTTTGTAAATATCAGCTAGGAGACGACGAGATTTTGCATGTAATTTATGCATTTCTTTATCCATCGTTTTATATTCTTTTATTTTTTTCACACGAGTTTTTTCTGACATGCGAAAATATTTTATTTTATACCATTCAGTCCAATCAACCTCATTAAGTCGTTTATCTACATACATTCTTTTTTTGTGTTTTTTAGCAAAATCTTGAGCAGTTTCTTTAGCGCGAATTAATTCACTAATATATATTTTATCTAAGTCAATTTGCTTTAGTTTCTTGTTGAGTAATTTTCTTTGTCCACGACCTAAATCAGATAAAGGCATATTAGCATCACCTAAAGTTTCTTTTAGGGAATAGTTAGGATGACAATGACGAATTAAATATATTTTAGTATAAGGACCATTAATAGGTTGCCTAGTTTTAGCGTAGGGAGTTTGTTCATCAGCTGATGGAGTGTGTAAATTTACATTTACAAAGGGTGTTCTTAGTTTTAAAGACATATTTTTATTTATTTGATTTTTATATTACTAATTTTAATATTTTTTGAATAAAAAATCAATTCTGGTATAATGAAATAAATAATATAATGATACGTATTATATAATAATAAGGCTATATATGTCTGATATTGTTAATAAAGACAATTTAAACGATGAGGATTTAGTTAAGTTGACCATAGAAGATCAAGAGAATTTTTTGTATTTAATCAAAAGATATGAAGCTAAACTTGGCAGGTATGTTAGACGTATAGCTGGTCTTGGCAAAGAAGACACCGAAGATTTATTACAAGATATTTTTATAAAGACCTACCAAAATATTAATAGTTTTGATAAGGATTTAAAATTTTCTTCTTGGATTTATCGTATAGCTCATAATGAAGTTATAGATAATTATAGAAAAAAACAATCTCGTCCTCAAGGAGCAAGTTTTGATGTAGAAAATTTATTAAATAATTTAGCTAGTGAATTTAATATTACTAAAGATTTAGATCATAAATATTTACAAGCTAATATTAGTCAGGTTTTAAATGTCATGGATTTAAAATATAGAGAAGTGTTAATTTTAAAATTCTTAGAAGAAAAAGAGTATAAAGAAATTTCCGATATTTTGAAAAAACCCATGGGCACGGTAGCTACTTTAATTAGTAGAGCTAAGCAACAATTTTTACAAAAAATGAAAGAGCAAGATATTAAACTATAAATCTATGAGTGAAAAAAACATTTCCGATCAAATACTAGATAAAATAAAAAACGTTAAGCCAAAGCCACGTTGGCAATTTTTGTTTAAAGATTATATGGTATGGTTTTTAGCTAGTTTAGCTTTGGTTGTAAGTAGTCTATCATTTGCAGTTGTTTTATATATGATGATAGATAATGATTGGGATGTTTATACTAGTATTAGTAATAGTTTATTAGAGTTTGTATTTTTGACATTACCATATTTTTGGCTGTTATTTTTAGGTATTTTTATTTTAATTGCTTATTATTATTTTAGACATACCAAAAAGGGTTATAAATTTTCTCTAAGTAAGATATTTTTAGCAAGTTTGATTATTAATATATTAATGGGTACATTTTTATATAATATAGGTGTCGGTAAGACTATAGATAATGTGGTTTCACAAAAAGTTCCATTTTACAAAGAACTTATAAATAGGCGACAACATATTTGGTCTCGGATTGATGATGGCCTTTTAGGTGGAGTAATTGTGTTTATTGAGAAAGATTATATAGTGATCAAAGATATAGAGGGTCATGATTGGGTCATCAAACATTTTAATACAAGTACACCTGGTTTTTTATCTTTAGAGATTGGTCATCCAGTGCGTATTGTTGGTCAAAAAATTGATGAGCAGAATTTTGAGATGTATAGAATATTACCAATGCGAGGTATGCATTGGATGAGAGAGCGTTGCCTGACAACTAAAGAGGATTGCCAATTAATAAATGAAAGAAATTTTTTAAATACACGTAGTAATTAATACAAGATGATTAATCACTTAATAATTAATTACTAATTAACAAAAATATATGAAGAATAATAAATTTTATGCCTTAGCCGGATTTTTAGGCTTAGTCATTACAACTTTAACGGTTTCTACAATGGTGTCTGCCTATCAAGGCGACCCCAATGTACAAAGTCCAAACTTTGATCCAATTAAACATGAATCAATGATGGAAGCAATTGATAATAAAGACTATGATGCTTGGGTAGAATTGCATAATGGTCGTGGTAGATTATCAGAAATAATTACAGCTGATAATTTTGATAGATTTATTGACATGCATGATTTAATGCTGGCTGGTGATAGAGACGGAGCTCAAGAAATTAGAGCCGAGTTAGGATTAGGACAAGGCCACAGAGGTAAAGCTGCTTTTGCCAAAGGCTTTCACCAGGGCTATCAAAAAGGTTCAGGAGACTGTATCTACAACAAATAGAATAGTTTAAATAAAAAACACCTCGGCACGATGAGGTGTTTTTGTTTTTGGGCTAAAAATGATATAATCTTTATATATGATTAATAATATTTTACCAGCTTTTAGAATAGTTTTTAATAAACCATTTTATATTTTATTAGGTTTAGTTATAGCTATAATGTTTTTCTTGGGCGCTATTTTATTACCAGGTATTTCTTTTTTGAAATTCTCATTTTTATATGCACCTCCAGAATTTTGGGTACGATTTAAAATTTTATTTAAAGTCTGGGGATTTTTTAAGATGAATTCTACTTTGTGGAGCCAGTGGTTAGTCTTTTTAGTATCTATATTAGCAGGTATTAATTTTTCTATGTTGATATTTTATTTAAAACGCAAAATTAAATTGGAAAGATCAGTAGGAACTGGCTTTGTTGGTATTATAATAGGAATTTTTGGAGTTGGTTGTGCTTCTTGTGGTTCGGTAGTCTTGTCTTCTATTTTTGGTTATACAGCAGTAACTAATTTTTTAGGCATATTACCCTTTCACGGTATAGAAATTGGTGTGTTAGGTTTAATGCTATTGTTATTATCTATCTATTTATTAGCTTCTAAAATACAGAATCCAGCTGTGTGTAAAATATAAAAATATGATAAAAACTGACTATGGATTAATTTTCTGGATACATCTGCTAGTAATTTTAGCTTATTTAATTACACCATTTGTATTGGGATGGCAATGGATATTTTTAATAGTAGCTTTATTTTATTTACAAAATTTACTTTTTAAAAATTGCGTTTTAACTAAAGCTCAGCTAGATGAAAGAGGAGACGTAGATGAAAGTGAAAGAAGTTTTTATAGCTATTATTTTAAAAAAATAGGTTTAAAAGTGAATTCTAAATGGGTTAAAAAATATTTTGCTTATTCATTAATGTGGACAGTTTTTGCTGTATCTTTAATATGGCAATTAGCTTTTAATTATACTCCTTATTGGTTTAATAATTTATTTTAAATATATGTCAGTAAAAAAACCTAAAAGCCCTGAGCGTAGTCGAAGGGGAAAATTACCAGCTAAGACTATAAAATATTTAGATAAGGCTGGAGTCAAACATGAGCTATTAGAACATAAAACAATCTACACTGCTATTGATGCTGCTAATAGTTTAAAAAGAAAAATGGACGAAATTGCTAAATCATTATTAGTTAAAGCTGATAAAGATTATTATATGATTATTTTGCCAGCTGATCAAAACCTTGATTTGGATAAGCTTAAAAAGGTCTTAAGTAAGTCGCAACAAAAACAAATTAAGATGGTTAAAATTCCTGGAGAGAAGATTGCTAGAGATGTATTGAAAGTTAAGAAAGATTCTATTGCCGCCTTTGGTTCTTTATATAAATTACCAGTTATTATGGAAAAGAAAATCGCTAAGATTAAGAAAGTTGTTTTTTCATCAGATAGCTTTAATCATTCCATTGAGATGGCAGTTAAAGATTTTATTAATTTGGAGGATGCCTTGGTTGATTCGTTTGGTGTAAAGAAAAAAATTAAGAAAGCCATTAAGCCTAAGAAGAAAAAAGTAATTAAAAAGAAAAAGTAAAATATTCTTTGTAATTTATTTTTTATAAAAATCTTTTTCATTTTTTGAAGAAGGTTTTTATTTTGTCTAAAGAGGGTATTTCTGGTATAATATTATATATAAATTATATTTTTTAAACAAATATGGCATCTCATTTACCAATATCACAAGATGAACTAAAAAAGATACTCTTTGAGGCAAAAATAGTGAAAGAGGAGGATTGGAAAGAGGCGAAAGACAATGCTCATCGTCGTCGCAGAGGAGTAGAGGAAGTTTTAATAGAGCGTGGGTTTTTAAACCCTCGTTATTTGTACGAATTAATTAGTGATAAATTAAAGGTTCCTTTTATTAATTTACGTAAAAGAAAACTAGATCATGAAGTTTTGAATATTATTAATGAAAAAACCGCTCGTCAAGCCAAGGCTATTCCTTTTGCTTTAGAAAAAGGTAAGCTCAAAGTAGCTTTTGTGAATCCGCAAGATAAAACTCAACTTAGTTTAATAAAAAAAGCCAGTAAAAAGAAAGTAGAAGTCTTTATGACTAGTTACAAAAATTTTCTTTTTGCCTCTCGTTTATATCAAAAAGATATCCAGGAAGAGCTGAATCAAATACTAAACGATAAAATATTAAAAGTAGATGGTAAACCTACAGAAGTAGAGATTCCTATTATAAAAATTATTGATGCTATTTTAGAGTCAGCTTTATTTGAACAAGCTTCTGATATTCATATAGAAGCCTTGCCAGACGCTGTGGTAATACGTTTTAGAGTAGATGGTGATTTGCATGATGTAGTAGAATTACCATCATCTACACATGATGCCTTGATAGCCCGTATTAAAATTTTGTCTAATTTACGGATAGATGAACATCGTGTACCTCAAGATGGTCGCTTTTCTTTTAAAATAGAGGATGAGGAAGAATCAGTTAGGGTTTCTGTGCTACCAGCTTTTTATGGAGAAAAGATAGTGATGCGTATGATGACCGATGATGCTCAAAATCTTAGTTTAGAAGATTTGGGATTTTTGGAGAATAATCAGGAAGTGATGATGAGGCAAATTAAAAAACCATTTGGTATGATATTAGTGGTTGGGCCAACTGGCTCTGGTAAAACTACCACACTTTATTCAGTACTTAACATTTTGAACACAGAGGAAGTAAATATTTCTACAATTGAAGATCCTATAGAATATGGCGTGCATAGAGTTAATCAAACTCAAATAAATCCTAAGGCGGGCTATGATTTTGCTAATGGTTTACGGGCCTTACTTCGTCAAGATCCGGATATTATAATGATTGGTGAAATTAGAGATAATGATACAGCTCAAATTTCCGTTAGAGCTGGTTTGACTGGTCATTTGGTTTTATCTACTCTTCATACTAATAATGCCAGCGGGGCGCCACCTAGATTAGCTGATATGGGAGTGGAGCCGTTTTTAGTAGCTTCTACACTTAATTTAGTAATTGCTCAAAGATTAGTACGGCGTATTTGCCTTAATTGTATTGAAAGCTTTAAATTAACTAAAGATCAATTAAAAAGTCTTAATCAAGAATTTGATTTGGAAGAAATGTTTAATCGTTTCAAGGAGCTTAAGTTAATTGAAAGTGATATTGATTCCTTTTCCAAGTTAACTTTCTATAAAGGAAAAGGTTGTTCTAGATGTAATGGTTCAGGCTACCATAAAAGAATTGCAGTTTTAGAATTATTAGAAAATAATAAAGAAATAGGTGATTGTATTATTCAAAATTGTACATCTGTTGAAATAGATAGTGTTGCCAAAAAAAATGGCATGATTACTATTTTTGAAGATGGTATGCAAAAAGTTCTTTTGGGTATGACAACCATCGAAGAGGTATTGCGCATTAAAAGAGTATAAATATGGAATACTTAGATAATAATAGTAAAAAAATAGACAACGATGTTAATTTAGATGTTAACAAATTAAAAGGTGATGGAGAATTAACCAAAGCTAAGCCAGTCATGACATCTTTTAAACTTTATACTGCTAAAAAGAAAAAGAAAAAAGCTACTAAACTTAAAGTTAATAAAGGCGAAGAAAAAGTAATAAAAAAATTAAAAAAACCAAAACATAAATATAATGTGGAGCTGTTTAATATAGTATCTTTGACAGATAAAATGCTTTTCATGGGTAATATGTCTACTATGCTTAGAGCAGGCTTATCACTTACTCCAGCTCTTAAAACTATTAAAAAAGAAATTAAAAATAAGTACTTTAAAGAGGTGCTAGAATATTTAGTTTATCATATTGAAAATGGTCAACCGCTTTCCAGTGGTATGAAAAATTATCCAAAAGTATTTTCAAGTATGATTATAGCTACTATAGAAGTGGGTGAAAATACTGGTATGTTGTCGGATACTTTTGGTCATTTAGCAGATATTATGAAACGTCAAAAAAAACTTCGTAGTAAAGTCATTGGAGCTATGATGTATCCAATGATAGTTATTTTGGCTTTGTTGGTTGTTAGTGGTTTTTTAGCTATGGTTATATTTCCACAATTAATAGACCTTTTTGAATCAGGTGGAGTGAAATTACCATTTGTTTTGGTAGCAGTACAAACTTTTAATTTTGTAGTAAGAAATTATTGGCATCTTTGCTTAGGTGGTTTAGTAGGTTTGATAATATTAATTAAAGTCATTTTTTCTAAAGAGGGGCCAAAATTATTTTTGAGTAGAGTAATTCTAAAAACACCTTTTCTAGGTAAAATTAATCAAGAATTAGCCTTAACTCGTTTTGCGGGAAATCTTAATGCTTTATTAGCTGCTGGACTAGGAATTGTACAATCAATGGAAATAGTTGCTAAAACAGTTGGTAATTTGCATTATAAAAAAGAAATTTTATTAATGTCTAAAGAATTAGAAAAAGGGCAATCATTACAATTAGCCATGTCTAAAAGACCAGATTTATTCCCATCTTTAACTATACAGTTGGTCCAAGTAGGAGAAACTACAGGTCAGTTAGAAGAGATATTGGCAAAGATTGCAGAATTCTATGGAGATAGAGTTGATAATGTTTTAAATAATTTATCTACAATTTTAGAACCCGTTTTATTAGTGATAGTTGGAATAGCGGTAGGTTTTATTGCTGTATCAGTTATTGGACCAATGTATGAACTAACCAATTCTTTTGCCGAATAATTTTTATGTTTATAAAAAATCACAGAGGGGTAAGTATGCTAGAGATATTATTTGTTCTCATGATTGCAGCTATTATTATGAGTATGGGTTTTTCAGCATATCGTGTTTGGCAAAGACAAGTTTCACTTACTAATGCTCGTGATGAAATTAAGAGCGCTTTAGTTAGAGCTCAGCAGTTAGCTACAGCAGCAGCTGATAATCGTGCCTGGGGTATGCGCCTAGCTACTAGTTCTTATACTATTTTCCCAGGTAATTTTTATAATGATTCAGATCCTGATAATAAAACTTGGGATTTGAGAGATATAGAAATAGTAGATTCATATATTACTTTCACCGATGGTGCCGGTGGTTATTCTTCCGATGTAGTATTTTCTAAATTTGACGGTGACACTTATAACACAGGAACTATTAGTATTATAGTAGCAGCTCAAGCAGAACTTAGTAAAAATATAACAGTTTTATCTTCAGGACAAATTGATTAATATGAGAAAGTTAGCAAAACAAAGAGGCTTTTCTTTAATGGAACTATTAATAGCCATTTCTTTTATTAGTACTATGACTTTATTAATTGTGACTGTATCTGTTTCAAATAATAAATTAAGATATATAAATGAAGAAAGAACTCAGGCTTTATTTTATTCTACAGAAGCTTTAGAGGCTGTGGAATTAATGAACTGGAATGATTTAATAACTGGAGTTGGAGATTATTCAGTTGAATTGTCTGGAAATGTTTGGGTATTAAATAGCGGTAGTCAGTTATTAGATAATAAATACACGCGCACTATTAGTGTAGAGGATGTTTATCGTCTTGATTCTTCTAATGGACATAGTTATGGGGAAATAGTTACTAATGGTGGTTATTTTGATCCAGATACGAAAAAGGCTACGGTTAGTATTGCTTGGGACTCTAAAGCAGGCTCTAGTAAAGTAGAATCTTTTCAAAGCTATTTTTATAGATGGAAGGCTGAGCGTTGGACACAAACAGATTGGGTTGGCGGAGATGGTCAAGCTAGCTGGATTGATGATACTCAGTTTGCTAGCAAAGATCTAGGTGTTGATATTGCAGTGCCAGGGGTAGCTACTCTAAAATCTGGCTTTATTGATTGGAGCGATGCTACTACTACTGCCAATTTTAATGTACCAGGTAATTTTGATCAAAATGATGTCTATGAATTAAATGGCATGGCTTATTTAGTGACAGAAAATAATTCATCAGGCAGTGAATTTTATGTATTAGATGTCAGTGATATTTATAATCCAGTTGAGCGCTCATCTTTAAACATTGGTGCCTCAGTAAATTCAGTAGTAGTAAAAGATGATTATGCTTATTTGGCTACTGATAGTAACACTAAAGAGCTGGTAACTATTGATGTGTCTGATGTTTATTCACCATCGATAGTTGATACACAAGATTTAAGTGGGAATAGTAATGCTTTTGATGTGGTAGTAGATGAAACAGAGCTGTACTTAGTCAAAGGAGATGACTTATATTCTTTTAGTCTACTGGATCCAGCTGAGCCTGATTATTTGGACAAGATTGATGTAGACGACACAGCTCGAGAATTATTTTTGTCAGAAAACAATGTCTATATTGCCACTGAAGAGGACGACGCAGAATTTCAGATTGTAGATGTAACTAATCCAGCTAATTTGAACCAAATAGGTGAATATGATTTAGATGGAAATTTAAAAGGCACAGATGTCTTTGTATTAGGTAATACAGCCTATATTAGCACACAAAACAGTGGTAGTTATCCAGAATTTTATATTTTTGAGATATCTGATCCTAGTGATCCGGCCTATATAGGTGCCTATGATATTGGAGAGACTGTTCATTCTTTTAGTATTATAGGGCCTTATGCTCTGATTGGTACTAATTTTTTAAATGAAGAACTATCAGTCATAGATATCAGTGCACCAGCTACCCCTAGTCCAGTTTCTCAATTTGATTTATCAGGCTATGTCTTGGGTATGTCAGCTAATTGTTCTGTAATATATGCAGCTACTTCTAGTAATGATGGAGAATTTTTTATTATATCTACAGAAGTAGCAGATTGCGGATATGCAAATTATGGTACTCTTGAATCTTCAACTTTTGATACTGGTAGTGCCCAAGTAACTTATAATTGGATATCTTTTACAGGCACACAACCAGTTGATACGGATATTAGATTTCAAATTGCTACTAGCAATAATTCCAGTGGATCTTGGACATATCTTGGTCCTGATGGAACAGGTAGTACTTATTATAGTGTAGCCGCCGAAGAGTTAATTAACTATAATGCTCATCTTGATCAAAGATATATACGTTATAAATTATTTTTAAATTCTGACTCTTCTTGGGAGGTGCCAATTTTAGAAGAAGTAACAATTTCTTATTCTGTATACCCATGATTATATTAAATAAAATTAAAAATCAAATATCTGAGCTTCGTTCAAAAGAGGGGGGTTTTACTTTTATAGAAACCATTACTTATTTGTTTATTATGTCGATGTTGCTTTTGATTATTAGCTCTATGCTAATGTCTATATTCAATGCCCGTAAACAATTACAAGTTTCGCATGCCATACAACATAATGCTAGATTTGTTATTAATTTTTTAAGTAACCGTATTCATAATGTAGATTTAATTACTGACGTTAGTCCAGCTGCTGAAGCTTGGCATTTTTATCAGATGCCAGACACCCGTTTTAGTATAGATGTAGAAGGGGATGACCTTATTTATCGTCAAGTTCAAGATATTGGCAGTGGCTTTCCTGATCAATCAACCGCTAATCCATTAGCTTTAAATTCAAATCAAGTGGTAGTGAGTGATTTGAATATATATTCTATATCTGATGCCCATGGAAATCAAAATAAAGGGGTCAAAATAGATTTTATTTTAACGGTAGGTGCACCAGGAAATAGTTATGGCTATCTACAAAAATCTTTTAGCACTTTTTTAAGTATAAGATAATGAAAATATTAAAATCACAAAATGGCGCAGCAGCCTTAATAGCTTCTATTGTAGTATCAGCTGGCATGCTTTCAATTGTTTTGTCGGTTCTGTTAATATCTTTGAATATGAAAGAAAGTCTCAATGCTTTTATGAGTTCTACACAAGGTTTTTATGATGCTGAGTCAGGTGTGGGAGAAGCCTTGATGCAACTTCGTAAAGAACACAATAATTATATTTTTAGAGATATATTAGTAGGAGATACTACGTCCACCAGTCAATTTTTTGATATACCTGGTGAGTGTGCACCGATTCCTGAGTGTCAGTTTGTGCCTGGATCAGGTTGGTGGGGTGAATATTTTAATTATTCAGTTAATCATCCTGATATGGAGGTGAATCCATATCCCGGTCCAACGCCTAGTCCTTTAGATCATGATTGGTATTGGGATGATTATAAAACACATGAACAAATTGATGCTAATTTAGAATTAGATACTTCAATGTGGTTTCCTTATGATGGTACTGAATGGGAAGATAAAGAGGGTTTTGATCATGATTATCATTTTGGTATGCATTGGCGAGCTAAAGTGACTGCTCCAGCGGATGCTGATTATGCATATGAGCTAGCCTCTGATGATGATTCTTGGATAATGAAAGATGGTTTAGTGGTAGTAAATAATAGTGGTACTCATGCGGCTTTTACTAAGATAGGAGATATATTTTTAGCTGAAGGTGATAGTGTTGTTGAATTATATTTTGCAGAAAGACATGTAGTAGAGTCTGGTTTTAGTTTTAAGTTTACTACGCCAGGACTTATCATTACTCCTTGGCCAGAGGGTTGTGGAGACGATATAGAATGTAATTCGCATATAGAGTCAACTGCCATAGGCGAGAAAGCAGCTAGGAAAGCTCGCTATACTTGCAATCAAAATATTGGAAATTGTACTTGGAGTGAGTTAATACCTTAACTAATTTGAATATAATAATAATTAAAATATAATAACATGTTATTTTTCATTTTATTTTTCATTTTTATGGCACTGAGTACTATATATTATAGTACTACTTTAAGTACAGGAGAGTTTTCTAATCTTTTTTTAAGTATCTCCACATTTTTATTTGCTATATTCACTGGATTTTTTATTTCTCGTCAGGGACAACGTTATAGTTCTATTAGGAATCAAATCGCAACTTTTGATGGCATGATGTCTACTTTCTATAGAAATTTTGTTTATTTTGGCAAAGCTATTCAGACAAAGGCAAAAAATATTATAGAAAATCATTATAAAATTATATTAAAAAATCAAGCTTGGGATTACCATTTTAATCATAAATCAGACACTATTATAAAATTAAATGAATTATTACTTGAGGCAGGGAGAAAAAAAGACGATGGCTCAGGTCTTAGTGTTTCTTTTCTAAGGGAGGCAGCTAGGATGGTAAGAGACTTACAAATCATTAGGAAAAAGATGATTTTATTGCACCAAGAAGATGTGCCTAAATTTCAATGGGTTTTATTAATATTTTTAGCTATCATACTACTAATCTCTGTATCTATGATTCCTTCTCAGGCACAATTTATGGGGTCTATTCTTAAAGGAGCTTTTGGAACTTGTGTGGTTTTAATTTTGGTATTACTTAGAAGATTTGATGATCTTAATTTTTTTGAGTCTACTATTGGTGAAAATTCTGCTCAAGATATATTAGATATTATTAAAGGGAAAAAATAAAAATATTGATCCAGCCCTTCGCGAAGAGCTGGATTGACAATAATCTCTAAAAAGATAATAATTATTTATACAAAGGAGGGCTTACCACCGCATAGCGGGGTCCCGTTTTGCGGGATAATTTATTAAAATTTTTATGTTTACTAGAAAAAAAACTATATTTTCAAGCCTAATAGTAATGTTATTTATATTAGTATTTACTAGTGCTTGCCAAAAAGCAGAGGTCTATGACCTGGATACAAATAATAATGAATACCTAGTTGAGAGCTCTTTTCAATCAGAGGCTGTCATCGAAGATGAGGATTCTGAAGAAGTCATTGAAGAAAAAGATCTTGAAGAAACTATTGAAAAGATCATTATAGAAGAAGAGGTAGTCACCAAAAAAGAAAAAGAGATTGTCTTTGAAGATTTGGAATGGAAAAAATACAACAACGATCTTTTGGGATATAGTATAGATTATCCAACTATAACTACTGTGATGGGAAATGATCTGGATCAATATGTAGAATTTGTTGGACCATTATCAAATAATGAATGGTGGCCTAGAATTTCTATAGCTCATTATAGTAATAATTTTTATCAATTAGAAGAGGAGTCTAATATATCAGAATGGTTTAAGCCCTTCCCGGAATATGAATTGGGTGAAGAAATTAGTATTGCTGGCTTGGAAACACTTCATTATATACAAGCAAAAACTCCTCAAGCCTGGGCTGCTGACTATTATTATTTTATAAAAGAAGGGCAGCTTTATAGTATTAGTATTATTCATACTAATGATAAGCAGGACAAGGATTTGTATGATAAAATTTTAAACAGCTTTGTTTTTAATAGCTCCGAAGATATAAAAGAATAAAAATATATTTAAAATAAAAAATCTCTATTTAATAGAGATTTTTTATTTTATAGCGGATTTATGCACCACAAGTGCAAGGTTCGTTTCCGCATGCAGGACAAGCATCTGTCATATTTCTGAATATTAATGATTATATAATATTATTATAACATATCTACAGGAGGTTAACAATTTTAAAAAAATGTGCTATTATATATTTATAATAATTAATAATATGAGTATATGAAATATATAATTTTAGCCTTGTTTTTACCATTATTATTGACGGGTTGTCTTAAGAGCCCAATTGATAATGGAAATGAAGGCCCAGTTGATGTCAGAAACATCAATGAAGAAGTAGACAATGGTGAGACTTCGGAAACTGATAATTCAGAGCCTGGTGCAGTCAAACAAGTTGAGTATGATTTGGCAGAAATTGCCAAGCATAATAGTGCAGAAGATTGCTGGCTACTTATAAATGACAAAGTATATGATGTGACACCTTATATCGCTGATGCTAAGCATCCCGGTGGTGCAGCGATTTTAAAAGGTTGTGGCCAAGCCAATGGTACAGAACTTTTTGCTAGCCAGGGAGGCAACGGTCAAGATCACCCAGAAAAAGCTTATGGTTATTTAGAAAATTTCTTTTTTGCTAATTTAAAAAAATAAATTATATAAAAAAACAGCCCCTTAGTTATCTTTAGGGCTGTTTTTATATTTTTTTAAGATAATTTTTGGCGCCGCTCTTTGTTTCAAAGTGTAGAGCAGATTTGATGTGCTCACTTTGGGCACCTTCAGATTTTAGTTTATAAGCTAGAGTATTTCGTAGTATTTGAGGATTGATGTTAACAGGAGGATTGATATTTTTACTGTATTTGTTAATTATCCTTTCTACCGAACGAATACTCAGCGACTTATTGGCTGACTTGTTAGAGCGATCAAAGTTTATAAACAAATAGGCTATTTCATCATCCCTTTTGTCTAGATATTTTTTTAAATATAACCAAGTGCCAGGTTTTATTTTTAAAGATTTATTTTTGTCTAATAAAATTTCTTGACGTAGGTCATCTATTTGATCTTTTTTTAAATTTACTAACTGACCAACCTTCAGACCAGAAGAGTAAAGTAATTCTAATAGAGTTTTGTCTCTTAAATTAATTAGCTTGTTATTTTTTAAGGGATTTTTTAGAAAAGTATCTAGTTCTTGCTTAGTTAATATTTTAATATTATTTTCTTCATCAGATAGAAGATCAAAAGAAAAGTTGTTACCCAAGAATTTTAAATAATTATTTATTATCTTAAGTCTTAGATTTATAGTATTTACTTTTTTGTATTTTTTTAGTAAATAGTTAAAATATTCTTTTAAAATGGCTTGAGTCAATTTATTATCTTCTAGCCAAATTAAAAATTTATTTACATGCCAAAGATAATTTGTAATGGTAGAGGATTTTAAGTCTAATGATTTTAGATATTGTTTATACTTAATCATATGATTATTTTAACATAAAACGACACAAATGTAATTATTTGTCATTACTATTGGATATTGACTTTTATATACAAAAATGTTAGTATAATCCCGTATTCTCACTATAGAGGGTATGATAATTAATTTCCCAATACTTGGCTCAGCCTGACAAAGTCTAATTGAGGTTTCGCTAAGGTTCGGGATTATAACGAATAAAATATGTTAGACAAGAAAAAGAAGCAACGAATTATTGAGAAATTTAAAACTCATAAAAATGACACTGGTTCATCTGAGGTGCAAATTGCTATTTTGACT
This sequence comes from Candidatus Komeilibacteria bacterium, assembly GCA_018656655.1. Taxonomy (GTDB): domain Bacteria; phylum Patescibacteriota; class Patescibacteriia; order UBA1558; family GWA2-36-10; genus XYD1-37-29. Next base: position 16,275 of record JABHYW010000031.1, read on the forward strand.
GAAGAAGTTAAGGAGCTAACTAAGCATCTACGTGAACATAAGAAAGATGTTTCTTCTAGACGTGGTTTACTGGCTAAAGTATCACTTCGCCATAAATTACTACGTTATCTAGAAAGAGAAGATGAAAAAAGATTTCTAAAGCTGGTTAAAATACTAAAACTAAAGATTGCCAGAAAAGAGAGGCTTGATATAGAAGAGCCAATAGCATTACGTGAAGCTGAAGCAAAGAAAGTAGCTAAAGCTAAAGAAAAAGAAGCTAAAGCCGAAGCAAAAGAAGCAAAGAAATAAATTTAAAGCCCCGAATCATTAGCCATTTAGAGGCTCGGTTCGGGGTTTATATAAATAATTAAATAAGTCAGAGTTGGTAGGTAAGTATTAGATTAATAGTTAGCTAATAATCTAAAATTTGCCATATCAGCTCCATGACATTAAGAAAGGAGCTCATATATGAGTATCAAACAATTTAAAACAGAAATTGCCGGTAGAGAACTAAAAGTTGAAATCGGTAAACTAGCTAGACAAGCTCACGGTGCTTGTACTGTTACCTATGGGGATACAGTAGTTTTAGCTACAGTAGTTACTTCTACTAAACCTAGAGATGGTATAGATTATTTCCCTTTAATGGTAGATTATGAGGAAAAGCTATACGCTGCTGGTAAAATTAAAGGTTCAAGATTTATTAAAAGAGAAGGTCGGGCTACCGATGAGGCAGTTTTGACTGGTCGTTTAATAGATCGTTCTATTAGACCACTTTTTAATGAGAAAGACAGAAATGATGTACAGGCTACAGCCACTGTTTTATCATATGACGGTATTAATGATCCTACTTTTCCTAGTATGATGGCTATTTCAATAGCTTTAGGCATTTCCCATATTCCTTGGAAAGGACCTTTAGCTGGCATACAATTAGGTAGAGTAGAGGGTGAATGGGTAATTAATCCAAGCGTAGAAGCTAAAACTAAAAGTGATTTAGATCTTTTTGTGTCTGGGTCAAAAGAAGAAGCTATAATGATTGAGGCTGGCGCTAAAGAAGTAGTTGAAGATGATATGTTTGAGGCTATCCAGTTTGCTGGTAAGCATATTGCTAAGATGGTTAGCTTTATTGAAGATATAATTAAAAAAGAAGGCGTTCAAAAACGTGAAATTGAAATAGCTGAAGAAAAACAAGTTACTATAGATTTAGTTAAAACTAAAGTAGAGGAAGTTTTAGCTAAAAGTAATTTAGACAACTGTTTTGATCCGGATAAATCAAAAATGAAAGCTTCGATTAATGAAATTACTGATAAAATAAACGAATCTCTTAAAGAAGACAGTGAAGTTTCCAAAGATATGAGATCTATGGGAGTGGCTATGATTGATGAGGCTCTTATTCAGGCTTTCAAAAAATTAGTACTTCAAGATGGTAAGCGTCCTGACAAAAGAAAATTTGATGAAGTTAGAAATTTGGAAGCAGAAGTAGGTTTACTTCCGCGTACTCATGGATCAGGTTTATTTTCTCGTGGTGAAACTCAAGTACTTTCAATAGTTACTCTTGGATCACCTGGAGACGAACAGACTTTAGATACCATGGAAGAATCTGGCACTAAAAAATACATGCATCATTATAATTTCCCAGGTTATTCCGTTGGAGAGGTAAAACCTAACCGCGGTCCTGGACGTAGAGAAATTGGTCACGGTGCTTTAGCTGAAAAAGCTTTAATTCCAGTTTTACCAAGTAATGAAGATTTTCCATATACTATTAGAGTAGTTTCAGAGGTTATGGGTTCAAATGGATCATCCTCTCAGGCTTCTATTTGTGGGTCTACATTATCACTTATGGATGCTGGTGTGCCTATTAGTAAGCCAGTGGCTGGTATTGCCATGGGCGTAGTGGTAGATGATAATGATAAAGACAATTATCAGATTTTAACTGATATTCAAGGTATGGAAGATCATGCTGGTCATATGGACTTTAAAGTAGCTGGTACTAGCGATGGTATCACAGCTATTCAACTTGATATTAAATTAGGTGGTATTTCTTATAAGGTAGTAGGAGAGACTTTAGGCAAGGCCAAAATTGCTCGTGAACATATTTTAGATACTATGAAGAAGGCAATTTCTGAAGTTCGTTCAGATCTTTCTCCCCATGCACCTCGTATTAATAGTCTACGTATTGATCCAGAGAAGATTAGAGACGTAATCGGCCCTGGTGGCAAAGTTATCAATGAAATTATTGATACCTGTAATGTTAATATTGACATTGAACAAGATGGTGTAGTAATGATTACTTCTACTGATGGCGAAGGTGCTAAAAAAGCAATTGCTTGGGTTGAAAATATAGTTAAAGAAATAGAAGTAGGTGAAATTTATGAAGGTAAGGTGCTAAAAATAGTTACTGACAGAAATAAAGGTACAGAGATTGGTGCTATTGTAGAATTGAGTCCAGGTAAAGATGGTATGGTACATATTTCTCAGATTGCTCATGAGAGAGTTGAAAAAGTTTCTGATAAAATAAAGGTAGGCGATGTAGTTAAAGTAAAAGTTGCCGAGGTTGATAAAGAAAAAGGCAGAGTTAGCCTTTCAATGAAAGATTTCTTACCAAAGCCAGAGGGATTTAAGGATGCCCCAAGACCAAGACCAGGATTTAATAGATCAAGGCCTTTCAAAAAATAATTTTTAGTCGACCACCTCGCCGCTAGTGGGGTGGTCGTATATTTAACAGGGTAAAAAAATTATTCTGTGGATTTTTTAAAACTAGTACAAAGAAAAGAACATAAAACGTATAATAAAATAGTCATTTCCATGGTTATTTTAGTTGTTTTAATAATATCAGCAGTTATTTTCTGGCCCAGTAGCCCTAAACATCAGCTATTAGCTTATTTATCTGATGATGTTTCTTTTTATTATCATTGGACTAATAAAAAAACCTTAACAAAAGATTTTTTTGGTCAAGAGGCATCTCAAGAAGTGATGACTGACTTAGAACTCGCCTTAGGAAACAATTTTTTGAATTTACAAGAGCTTGTATGGTTTAGAACAGGAAAGAAACAAAGTAATAATTATTTATTAAGGTTTTCTAGACTACCGAGGTCATTTGTAAATGATTTTAATGCACCGGAACAAAAATATAAGCCCCTAATTTTAGACAAGAACGTATTACTGTTAAGTTCGGAGTATATTATTAGTAATTTAGAGCCTAGAGAAGAGAAAAATATTTATTTTAAAGAGGGTGTCAGTGTTTATTGGCAGAAAACTAAAGCTCCAGAGTTTTTGACAGCTTTAGCAGATCTAGTGGAACCAGTTTTTGTAGGTGAAGAAGTATTATTAAACTGGCAAGAGCTAGCTAGGGGTAAAAATAGAATAAGTTTATTAGAAAATACTACTAGTGAGTTAAAAGATGTTAAAAACTTTTTAACATTAAAAGATTTTGATTTAGTTTTTGGTTTTAGAGGTGGCATAGTAGATAATTTTGATATTAAGCTCCTAAAAACATTTTTTGATACTCTGCCATACTATAATTTAAATGATGAGGTGATTAAACAGAGGATTTTAACTGATACTATACTTTGGCAAAAAGATGATGGCTGGATTTTGGCTAGTGATAGAGATTGGCAAGAAGATATTTTAGATTTTATAGATTATTTTATTGTAGAAGAAGTACCAAGGGTATTACAGGATGGTACAGCCTATGTAGAATTAGTTGCTTCTCCTAATCAAAATATCAAAGAGCATAATATTAATGGCCAAGAGGTATCTCAAATAGGGGAGTTATTTATCTGGAATATAGGCGATCAGCATTATTTAAGTAATCAGAAGAAATTAATAGAAAATTTAAGCTCTAATAATCAATATTTAGGCAGTATTTTAGATAATTGTTTAAATAAGCAGGCTGAGATAGGAGATTTCGTATATATCAAGGATAGAGCGGTTTTAGAGCAAATAACAGCTAATTATTTAGATGATTACGGTATAGAAGAGCTACAAATGATTTCTTATACCACTAGTACTATAACGGGCTTAAATATCTGTTTTTAGGAGCTATAATAGCCTATGTGGATAAGTTGTTAACATATTAGAATATAATTTGACAGAGAAGCCAAGAATAATTAAAATATATTCTTTTTTTAACTAATATTAGCTTATATCTTGGATTGACAGAAGGCTAATTATATGATATACTTAGTCTGTTGATAAATGATCTTTACATAAAATTTTTAAAGGATTGCACATTAGCTTAAAAACTAGTGTCTAACCCTTTTCATTCCACTGTTTTTATAAAAAATAGGAAATACCTTGACTATTTCCACTTAGAAAAACAAAAATAAAAAAATAAAAAGGATCATCCTTTCAACACGAAGAAATTGAGCATTAATTCTAGTGACCAATTCCTTCGTGATGAAGAGATAGATACCATTAAATGGTGAAATGAGCAGCTCTGAGTCAAGATGAGCATAACATTAACGCTTTTGCAAAAAAAGTATCCGGTCAATTCGACTTACAAAAAAAGTTTAAACGGATCAGTTTGCCAAAGCGCCAAAGGCGCACCCACTAGCCACAAAACCATATTTGCGGGCCACAGACGTGCGCCTTTTCTTTTTGCTTTATAAACCTTGATTATTTAGGGTTTTTTTGCTAATATGTAAAAGTATTTTAGCTAGTATTTTAACCAACAAAGCTATGAAAATGAACGCAAAATTTATCAAAGAAAGAAAAGCAAACTTAGAAGTCAGAAGAGAAGAATTAAAAAAAGAGTTAGATAGCTCAACTGATCAAGTGGCTGAAAATGATTATGATGCTAAGTTTATTGATTTAGGAGACAAAGAAGATGAAAATGCAGCTGAGGTAGCTATGTTTGAGAAAAATTTGTCTATGGAAAAGACTTTAGAAATTTCTCTTTTTAATGTAAATAAAGCTTTGAAGAAAATTGATGAAGGCAACTATGGTATTTGTGAAAAATGTGAAAGGCCTATTAATCCAGAACGTTTAAATGCATTTCCATCTGCTACAGCTTGTATGAAATGTAAAGAAAAATCACTTTAGATAATGATATATTTTTTTAGCATTTTATTAATCTTTATTCTAGATAGATTTACTAAAATCTATATTTTAAAAAATCCATCACCAGATATTTGGGGTGGTTTTTTTGATCTTCATATAAACACTGAAATGGCTTTTTCTTTGCCCATTACTTATTTTATACTCTATCCGATTATAATATTGATATTAGCTTTGTTAATTTGGTTTTGGAAAAAGGATTTTAAAAAGCGAAGTATATTAATTTGGCCTTGGGGTATGATTATTGTAGGAGCTACTAGTAATTTTATGGATAGAATTCAATATGGCGGTGTAATTGATTTTATAAATATGCCATACTTTACGGTTTTCAATTTAGCGGATGTATATATTTCAGTAGGTGTGATTTGGGTTCTATGGTATGAATGGTTTTATAGAAAAAATAAAAATCTTGACAAAAATTTAACACAGGGCTAAGATGTCATTAACCGAGAAAAGCGGTTTTTTACTTGACGTATGTCAGGGAGAGTGAGAGTTCTAATTTTTATTAGAATGGCACGGGTTAGTTTTTGTTTTGATTTTTGCGGGGGCTAAAATTAAAACGCATTTTTTAAGTCGCTTTTCTCGGGAAGAAAAGTGATTTTTTATTATATGAAAAAAATTTATAGCATTGCGCCATATGATCTAAATGGAGTTTTAGTTGAAGTAGAGGCTAATCTTAGTAGGCACTTACCTAAGATTATTATAGTTGGTTTGCCAGATGCGGCAGTTTCAGAGGCTAAAGAAAGAGTTTGGGCGGCCATTGAGAATAGTAACTTTACTTTTCCTAGACAAAAAGTAGTTATTAATTTAGCGCCAGCTCAAATTAAAAAAGAGGGAGGCGCTTATGACTTGCCGATTGCTATGGCTATATTAGTTGCTGACGGGCTATTAAAAGAAGTAAATCATAATACAGCCTTTATTGGTGAATTATCTTTGAATGGTGATCTTAAATCAGTGCCAGGAATATTAGTTATGGTAGCCAGCTTAAAAGAAATGGGTTTTAAAAAAGTATTTTTACCATTTGCAAATGCTAAAGAGGCTGGCGTAATAGAGGGTATAGATATTTTTGCAGTGAAGAATTTAGTTCAATTAGTGGAGCATTTAGAAAATAAAAATAAAATAAAAGCTTTAGAATTAACAAAATTAAATTTTTCTAAAGCTAAACATGCTATTGATATGTCTGAGATTAAGGGACAAGCTCAGGCTAAACGGGTTTTAGAAATATCAGCAGCTGGTGGACATAATGTACTTATGGTTGGTCCACCTGGTGCAGGTAAGACTATGTTGGCCAAGGCATTTTTATCGATTCTGCCAAAACCTAGTCTGCCTGAAATTTTAGAGACTAGCAAAATATATAGTTTAGCTGGTCTTTTATCTGAAGATAGACCTATTATAGATAGCCATATAGTTAGATCACCGCATCATTCAGCTTCAGTTGCAGCTATTATTGGTGGTGGCTCATGGCCTCGTCCTGGTGAAATTTCTTTAGCTCATAATAATGTATTATTTTTAGATGAAATATTAGAATTTCCTCGTCAGATACTTGAAGCTTTGCGCCAACCCTTAGAAGATAAATTAATTACTGTTTCTAGAGTTAAGGGTAGTCTTAATTTTCCAGCTAATTTTATATTAATGGCTACTGCTAATCCTTGCCCTTGTGGATTTTTAACTGACAAAGACAGAGAGTGTCAATGTGGCTCTAATGATATTAAAAGATATCAAAAAAGATTGTCGGGCCCAGTTTTAGATAGAATAGATTTACATCTTTTACTTGATAAAGTTGATAGTCAAGATTTAGTGGCTAATAATTTTGATGCTGAATTATCTAAAGATATTGCAAAGAGAGTGGACCTAGCTCGTCAGATTCAAAATGAAAGATTTGAAGCTTATAATTTTTCTCTAAATTGTGATATAAAAAATAAATTAATAAATGAAGTTTGTAAAATTTCAAAATCCAGTACTAATATTTTAGTAGAGGCTAGTAAAAATCTTAATCTTTCGGCTAGAGCCTATTTTAAGATTTTAAAAGTTGCTAGAACAATCGCTGATTTAGAGGCTAAAGAAAATATAGAAGATAATCATATTTTAGAAGTTCTACAATATAGAGCTAAGATATTTGACTAGGGTAGTACGGTTGACTTCTTTAATTTTTTATGATATAAGAGAAGTGTAAGTAGTTCATTAAATAAAAATTCTCTTCAGGATCCTCGATGGGAGTGTTCCTGTTTAGCATCCTGAAGAGAATTTCTTGGACATTGCATGTCTAGGAACGAATAGTCGAACGTTTCTAAAGAAATATTCTTCTTAGGCCTTGCAACTAATCAACAACTATATGTTTAAAGCTCTTTATGGCTTTTTTAACCTCATATTCATGTTGATATTGTTCAAGATGTTTACTCCGGGATTATTTGATTTAGCAGTCACCTTATTGACTACTATGCTTACTTTCATGAATGAAGCAGCAAATCACTTATCCACCACCGGAGTACCAGAGACTTTTCCAGATGGCTTTTAGTCATTTGGCATTCAAGTATAGGACCAACTAATGTTGGTCCTTTTCTTTTTGTATAAATTTGTCAATCTAGTAGCTTGATGTTAGTATAATACTATGAAAAAATACATTTTAACAATTATAATGATAATTATTTTAGGATTATCATGGCAATATAAAAATCGTCAGCCAGACTTAATTGAGCTTGATTTACCTGTGGCTAAAAAACATCAAGAATTTGTTGAACCAGCCATAGAGGATGATACCCCCTCTCTTTCTCCCCCTAAATTAGGGGGAGATGTCCGTGAGGACAGAGGGGGTATAGTTGAATCAGAAGTGGAAGTAGAACAAGTAGAATCTATAAGTGTTAATTTAGCTGTGCCATTTACTTCTCAAGCGCCAACTGCCGATTGGGAACAACCATATCAGGATGCTTGTGAAGAGGCTAGTTTACTGATGGTTGATTATTATTATGCTAATCAGGATTTCCCCACTAAGGAAGAGGTAGAAAATATTTTATTAGAAATGGTAGCTTGGCAAGAAATTAATTGGGGTGGGCATTTTAATTTACCAACTGCTTCAGTAGCTGAATATGCAATGACTACTTTTGGATATCGAGTTGAAGTAATAGAGGATTTAACAGCTGACAAGATTAGAGTTTTTCTTAATCGAGGTATACCAGTAATTATACCAGCTGATGGTCATAAATTAGATAATCCATTTTTTTCTGGTAACGGTCCAGAATATCATATGTTGGTTGTTAAAGGTTATCAAGATGACAAGTTTATTACTAATGATCCAGGTACTAGAAGGGGAGCGGATTTTATTTATACTGAAAAAAACTTGATGGCTTCTATATTTGATTGGGATACAAAAAAGGACCAAACTATTGGTCCAAAGCGTGGTTTAGTTTTATATAATGACTAAGCTAGTTTTGTATTGTTTATATTAAGATGGAATTCATACTTTAAATATTCAGCAGCTTTTTGACAGTAGTTCATACGTTCTACAAAAATAGAGAAGTAATCCATGATACTAGTAAATTTAGTATCAAGAGTTAAAGATAGGGTAACTGTCTTTTTTTGTTTATCTATTAGTAAGTGATTGTCTGTAACAGCATAATTTACTCTATCATGAATATCAGCTTTAATTTCTTTTGCATTTTTATTTAGTACTCTATTACGATGTACATCAGATTTATCAGCTATTATTACACAGGCGGTAATTTTGTCCAATATTTTTAAATCGTCTTTATCATGTGATACTATGGCTTGTATTATTCTAGATACTTGAGTTGGATCAGCTTCACTGATATAGCATTGAGAAAAAAGCATACCACCCCAATAGTGATGTTGAGTGCGACCTAAAAAATTTCCCATATCATGACACCAGCCAGCAATAGAGGCAATCTCTTGATCTTTAATATTTAGGCCAAATTTATTAGCTAACATTTTTGATCTATCGCTAACAATATCTAGATGGCGACGACCATGATCTGTATAACCTAAAGAACGGAGATATTTATCCGTCTGATCTACAAAAGAGTTAATACGAGGATCTTTTTTTATATCTTTCAGTTTTAGTTCCATGAGGACTTATTTTTTTAGAGAGTCTTTTAAAGTTTTGCCAGCTTTAAATTTTGGCACTATTACCCTAGGTATTTGTATTCTTTCTTTGGGATTCCTAGGATTAACACCCATTCTAGCATGTCTCTCTCTCGCAGAGAAAGTACCAAAGCCAGTTAAGGTCACTTCTTTACCCTCCTGTAATCTTTCGATTACCAAGCTTTCGAAAGCTCGGAGTACGTCCTCAGTCTCCTTTTTGCTAATACCAGCTTTGATAGCTAGTGTTTCTATGAGCTGAGCTTTGTTCATATACTTATTGGTTAATTCTGCCCACTGGGCAATCACCCTGTGGGTGAAATTATCTCTCTTAGTAATTTGATATCCGTAGTTTTATGACTATGATTATCTATTTCTAATAATACTGCATTTACCTCAATTTGACCAGTTGTAGGTAAATCATGCCGAATTCTAGATTCAGTTAGGAATTTTTCAATAATGATTTCTTGTTTGATACCTAATACTGATGGATAAGCGCCAACCATACCAATATCAGTTAAATAGCCAGTGCCTTTTTCCAATATTTGGGCATCAGCTGTTGGTATATGCGTATGAGTGCCAAGTACGACTGACACACGACCGTCTAGGTAAAGACCCATGGCTCTTTTATCACTAGTAGCCTCAGCATGCATATCAATTATGATATTAGTATTTTTTGGAATTTGGCTTAATAGTTTATCTATTTTGATAAAAGGATTACTAAGGGTAGTTTCGTGTTCCATGAAAGTACGGCCATTAAGATTAATGACTGCTAATTTAGCACCATTTACTTCTGTGATTTGAAATAGATATTTTTCAGGACAACGACTATCATTAGCTGGAGCAGCTATTTTATAATCAGTTTCTTTGGCCATTTTTTCTATTTCATATTTTTTCCAAATATGATTACCGCCAGTAAACATTTCTACACCAGCTTCAGCCATTTCGGCCATAGTTTTGAGAGTTAGGCCTTTGTTGTGGGCTAAATTTTCTACATTAGCAATAATAATATCTGCTTGATATTTTTCTTTCCAAAGAGGAGCCATTTTTTTGATGCCTTGTCTGCCTAAGGTACCAGAGACATCTCCAAAAAATAATATTTTCGTCAAGTCAGACTTGATTAATTTTTTATCTGGCATATTCAGTTATTCTTTTTTCTCTAATCATAGTTACTCTAATTTCGCCTTGATATTTAAGATCGTGTTCTATTTTATTAGCTATGTCTCTAGCTAATTTTTCAGCAGCATAGTCATCTATTTTATCTGGAGAAACAAATACTCTTATTTCTCTACCAGCTTGGATGGCATAGACTTTTTCTACACCTTCAAATGATTTAGCAGTATCTTCTAATTCACTTAGACGTTGAATATATTCTTCAAAAGAATCACGACGAGCGCCTGGACGTGAACCTGATATAGCATCAGCTATTTTTACTATTACACCTTCTAATGTTTTTGGATGATCTTCATGATGAGCAGTAGACATATAGGCTACTTCTTCTGGTAGACCAAACTTTTTCATTAGGTCATAACCAATTTCTGGATGAGATCCTTTTATTTCATGATCAAGAGCTTTTCCTAAATCATGTAATAGTCCACCTTTTTTACAGACAGCTACATTTGCTTTTAGCTCAGCTGCCAAAAGTCCTGATAGATGTGATACTTCCAGAGCGTGCTGTAATTGATTTTGTCCGTAGCTAGTTCTATATTTTAGACGACCAAGTATTTGTAGTAATTTATTATCTAAGCCTACTATGCCAGCCTTATAGGCAGCATCTTCACCAGCTTTTTTAATATCTAAAGCTAATTCTTTTTTAGCTATAGTAACAGTTTCTTCAACTCTACCTGGATGGATACGTCCATCGGCCATTAGTTTTTCTAAAACTCTCTTGGCTAGTTGACGACGAACAGGATTAAAAGCAGATACTAATATAGCATCAGGTGTATCGTCAATAATAATTTCTACACCAGTAAGATGTTCTATAGCTTTTATATTTCTACCTTCACGACCAATAATTCTACCTTTCATTTCCTCGTTTGGTAATGAAACAGAAGTAGTAGTA
>JABHYW010000032.1 GCA_018656655.1 Candidatus Komeilibacteria bacterium
AGTCATTACAAGTACCGCCTTTATCCTAAATCAAGTTTTCAACAGCAAGGCTTGATAATAACCCCCAGATCATCTGATCCGGGGGTTAATTTTTTACTTGATTTTTTGTTTAAAAAATGGAAGAATACAAAGTATGAATTTCGAAAAACTATATAAAATTTTAGAGGGTCAACCAAAATATCGAGCTCAACAGGCAAAAGATGCTATTTTCAAGAAATTAGCTAGTAATTGGTCTGAAGCTTCAAACCTTTCTAAAGAACTTAAAGAAAAATTAAATAAGGAATGTCCACTAGAAATTGATGGGCAAATTTTTGCTTCCCGTGATACTAAAACTACCAAAGCTTTAATTACTTTGTCCGATGGATTACAAATTGAGACAGTGATGTTGAGTCATAAAGATGGACGGCATACAGTTTGCGTATCTACTCAAGTTGGTTGTTCTTTGGCTTGTGCATTTTGCGCTACAGGTAAATTAGGATTAAAAAGAAGTCTAGAGGTAGGAGAAATGTTAGAGCAGGTTTTATTTTTTTCTAGAATACTTAATACTGAAGGTAAGCGAGTATCTAATGTAGTTTTCATGGGAATGGGCGAGCCATTTTTAAATTATGATAAAACTCTTAAAACTATTCATTATTTAAATGAAGATTTAGTTATTGGCGCTCGCCATATTTCAATATCTACAAGCGGAGTAATTGATGGTATAAATAAGCTAGCTAATGAAAAGATGCAAGTTAACCTAGCTGTATCTTTACATGCGCCTAATGATGCTTTGCGAAGTGAATTAATGCCGATTAATAAGCGCTTTCCTTTGGCTGATTTAATAAAAGCTGTAGACAAATATATAGTTAAAACAGGCAGGCGAGTAATGTTTGAGTATTTGATGATTAAAGGAGTTAATGATAGTCCAGCTCAAGCTAAGCAATTAGTTGAATTGATGCAAAAACCATTATATATGGTTAATATTATAGCCTATAATCCAACGGATGTTTTTCTACCATCTGATAAGCAGGCTATAGAAAAATTTATAAATATATTAGAGCAAGCCGGAGTAGCTGTTACTCAGCGTTATAGTTTTGGGCAAGATATAGATGCTGCTTGTGGACAATTAGCCAATAAAAATAAAAAATAATAAATTTAATCTAGTTTTTCGTGAAGAATTAGATTGACAGTATTAATAATTTTGTATATTATTATCGCACTATGTTAATAACTATTTCTAAGAAGAAGACTATCAAGAAGAGCAAGTTTTAACTTGTAGGTAGTTTTATTTTAGAAAATTAATAATAAATAATACTGCCTAAGTAACAGGTAGTTTTTTAATTAAATCATGTATATAAATATAATAAATAAGTTTAAGAAGTCAAAACTAGAGTTTCAATCGGAACTTTAATTTGGGTTTCTTAAGTAAGGGATTCGTTAGAGCTTCTGATTGATATGTCGGGAGCTTTGTTCTTTTCACATAAAAAAGGAGATAAAACATGAATGGAATCAAAGTTGATCACACTTCTATTGTGGTTACACAGCACCCCCAGGGTATCTGTGGCAATTGTAAGCAGCGCGATGTGCCATTGGTTCATATTCAACTTTTTGAATGTCAGGAAGTTGTTTGTAAGGAATGCTTGCCTACAAGAAGTGAGTGGTTGGTTTTTCGTTGGTTGATGGGTCAAAATGAAGCTTATCAATCAATACTTGATAGAATTGAAGCTATTAAGCGAGGACATAGGGGTGATGATTATGATAAGACCACTAATACTTTAACACTCGTTCACGATATTTATGCGTGAAAATAGTTTTTAGCTTGATTAGTTCTAACCAAGGACTAATTTTACCACCATCCTTAGTATATCTAAGGGTGGTGTTTTTCTTTTTTAAATAAAAAAGTCCTGTTATGTTGTAAATAACATAACAGGACATAATTGAAGCTAGCTCATTGAGGTAGCTAGTCGCTCTGTAATTGTACAGAACACTTCATTCTCTTGAAGAACTGTGTCTCCGGTACACAATTCTTTAACTAAAACCCTCGCAAGGCGCGTGTCGAAAGGATGATTAGGTTCATCCTGGACTAACCTAGCCAACTCGTTACAGCTATTTCCAATTGACTGAACTGCAGCTTGCAAACGTCGTGGATCTTCAGACCAACTGGTCTTGATCACTTGAGCTGTAGCTATAGCTGACTTGTCGGAAGTCGGTCGTTTAATCCCCATTACGCATAAGTTATCTAAGAATTGCTTGAGTTTAGCACCGCCTGTTTGTGGGTCTTGTGCTTGTGTATTCTCTAGCTTTGCGCCTGTCTGGGGATCATTGGTTTGGGAATTTTGTGGTTTTGAATCCATTCTTGATTTCTCCTGGTTTTTTTCTTGAATATTTTGCTAGTTTTTTTTAACTAGCGCTCCTTTTGACATTTTAACTTTAACGGAATCCTTTCCAAGCTTGAGGTGATTGATTGTAGGGTACATTGATTAGCAGATTATAATATAAAAAATGTTTTTTGTCAATATTTGGTAGTAAAAGTGTTAATATATGATATAATTATGTATATGAAAAAAATTAATATCTTTATTTTATTTATATTACTTTTGCCTTTAGTTACTGAGGCTCAGGTAATAGATAGTGATAATGATGGTTTATCTGATTATGATGAGTTAAATATTTATTTTACTGAACATAATAATCCTGATACAGACGGAGATGGTTATAATGATGGTCTAGAAATAGAATATGGTTATTCACCACGTCATGGAGAGGGTCAGAAGCTTATTCAGGTTGACTCTGATAATGATTATCTTAACGACAAATGGGAATTAGTAATGGAGACAGGCTTGATGAATCCAGATAGTGATGGAGATTTATATTTAGATGGTACAGAAGTAGCTGCTAGTTACAATCCTTTAAGTAAAGATATAGAGAAAGTAGAAAAATTAATAAAAGTAGATATTGTCACTCAAATATTATCTTATTATTTTGGAGACAAACTTTTTGATTCA
>JABHYW010000033.1 GCA_018656655.1 Candidatus Komeilibacteria bacterium
ACGCCCTTTAAAATCACTATCAAGCTCAGCAAAAAGATGGGTAAGCTCACAAGGTAATTTTTCAAAAATCTGAGGAGTCATTATTCCTGTCATTCCTCCGCCAGTATCTACCACTACTTTGAGTGGTTTTATTTTTTTAAGGTCTACAAATGATAAGATATGCTTAAGATGATCCTCAAAAACGTTTTTGACATTTTCCTTGCCTTTAACTTCTTCTACTTTAATGGGAAAATCTAAATCCTGAAGAACCTGAAATAGCTCTTTACCACTAATAAATTCAATACTATCTTTATATTCAGTATTTTTTATTGTCATCTTGAATCCTCCATATTCTGGTGGATTATGAGAAGCAGTGGCCATGATACCGCCATCATATTTATACTTACCAACTGCAAAATAATAATCATTTATGGAAATCATACCTAGATTATTTACAGTTACTCCGTATTTAAGAAAAACTTTTACCACTTCATTCATTAAAGGGTCAGAAGAATGACGATTGTCTCTACAAATACCTATGCTCAAATCTTTAATTTCTTTTCCTAATTTTTCTGAAACTATTTTGAGATAAGTCTGAGCTATCAAAGAGGCTGTTTGCTCATTTAGTTGAGATGGATAAATACCTCTAATGTCATAGGCTTTAAAAATACCAATATCTAAATCTTTATTAAATTCCATATTTAATTTCTTTTGGTTTTAAAAATACTAGCAAAAACACCCAAAGCTAATAAGTACACCAAGAAAATAATTGAACCTCCAATAAATGGAATCTTGGCTATCAAAATATAAACTACTATACCTAGTGTCAAAATTAATATCTTATTCCATTTAGCATTTTTGAATAATTTTCCTTTAATAAATTTACCAATAAACCAAGCAGCCATAACTTTGGCTAAGTATAAGGTTATTGCCCATAACATCATAACTATTATAGCAACTGGTAATCCAATTACAGTAACTGCTATTAAAATACTAGCCAATGGAGTTACTATTAATAACAATAAACCTTTGAAAAAAGTTTTAACTGGTTTTTTATAAACTAAGCCATAAGATTTTGAGAAAAATTTTGGCCATATGTATAAACCAATCATACCCACTACTAGCATGCCAAATAATTTGATAATCCAGCCAAATAAATTTCCTTTATCGAAGCCTGATTTCTTAGTCTCTTTAATTATTTCATTAAAAGACACCCCACCAATAACTGCATTGGAATTTATTTCCAATTCTTTAAGTGATTTGTAATACAATGTGCCTCCGATATTTGCTTCATCAGAAATATTCAAAGTTTCTTTGGATTTGTCTGAAGATATATAAACATCTACATCATTATTTACAATTCCGCTTAGCCGCAAAGATTCAAAAGCGCCTTCTAGTCTACCGACTTCACCAGCTACATTGACCATCTGTCCCCAAAAAGTAAGATGTCCATCTAACTTATTATCTGAATCTAGTCTAAAATTTTGACCAGCTACCATGGCATTACCACTAACATCTGCTATCAAATCAATATTCTCACCAACCAGCCTCAAAGAACCATTTACTTTCCCCTTAATACTAATATTACTAGCAGCTGCAAAAATATCTCCGTTAATATTTTCTGAATTGATTACTATTGTATTACTAGCCACAATAAAAATATCTCCGTTAACGGTACCGTTAATTTCTATTATATTGGCAGCTGCATAATAATTACCATTTATTACTTCATCTTTTTCTAAAATTACAACATCTCCATTATGCCCTGTTAAAGCCAAGGCAGATGTCGGTAACATTATTAAAGTGGCTAAAATAAGCCATTTAATTCTTTTAAACATACATTTAATCTTAATAATAATGCTTATATTTTAGCATATTAGGTAGTAAAAATACAATAAAAATCACCTTTAAGGTGATTTTTATTTTTTAGGCTTTCTTACAAAAGCATTTATATTCCATTTAAATCGTATCTTCCCTTATATAATAATCTCTGATAATATTATACTATAATGTTCAGATGCAACTTCACACGAGCTAGTCGGTTAAGCGAAATTAATATTAAATAAATCATTATGAAAATGAAAAATCTTGAAACACCCGAAAAGTTTGAGACTCCTGAAAATAGCATGGAATTGGAAATGGATAATTCTAGAAGAGAGTTTTTAAAAAAACTCGGTCGTTTTTCTTTACTCCTTGGATTAGGATCATTTCAAACTGTCTTAGAAGGCTGTGCTTCATTTGACAGAGGCTTAAAGACTGAAGTTATCGATAAAGAGCTAAGAAAATTTAATACTGAAATAAATGATCCACACGATTTTTTAAAATATTTAGAAGCTAGGGAATTTATAATAGCTGATGAAGTATTCACTGCCTATGCAAATACAATTGATAAAAGGCCCAAATGGCTTGGCGAGCCCCTAGGTGGCTACTCTCCAAGAAATTATTTAAACACCGAAGAAGAAAAAAAAGAGTTAGAAACAAGATTAAATGATATGG
>JABHYW010000034.1 GCA_018656655.1 Candidatus Komeilibacteria bacterium
ATTATTGGGTAGTCGTAAAAACACATTATGCTTTCCCAATTCTTTAAGCAGCTTTGGTTTTACAAACCAATTATCGTGAATCTCTAATTTAAATTTATTTTTAACTTCTACTATTATATCATTAGTTGAGATTCCTTTAAACAATGTATTTTTATCAGACACCTTTCCAATGAAAGACAAGCTTTGTTTATTAAGAGTCTTAATTATTTTTTGATAAATCTCTTGCTGAGCATCTACTTTAGCCTCTGCTTTATTTTTATCAGCTTGCCAGCTAGCTATATTTTGCTTACTAGCCAAAACAGCTTTAGATTGAGGAAGTAAACAATTAGTGGCATAACCATCCGAAACCTCTTTAATATCTCCTCTGACACCCAATGATTTTATATCTTCAGTAAGTATTACTCTCATATTATTCAAATATTAATTCTTTAGCACGATCTAATTGAGGGTCTATTTCATTTTCATAATCTTCTAGACTAAAATCAACCTCATAATCAGGCAAAATACCTTCACTCTCTATAGTTCGTCCATTTGGAGTAAGCCAACGTGCCACAGTTAACTTAATAGAAGAATCATCTTTTAACTCCATTAACTGTTGAACTGAACCTTTACCAAAAGTAGTCATCCCAACAATCTCAGCTATTTCATAATCTTGTAATGCGCCAGCTAAAATTTCTGAAGCAGAAGCAGATCCTTCATTAACCAAAACTATAGTCTTTAAATGTGATAAGCTGGTTTTCTTAGTAGCTTTATAATCTCTATCATTTCTTTTGTCAGAAAAAGTTTCTCTTACTACTACAGAATTTGGTTCTAACCAATAACTAGCAATATCAACTGAGGTAGATAAATAACCACCTGGATTATTTCTTAAATCAATAATCACACCTGTTGCATCATTATTTAATATTTGTTGCACAACTTTAGCAAAACGTTCGTCTGTATCATCATTAAAATGCGTAATCTCTACAATAGCAATATTATCTTCTAATCTGTAAATAACACTAGGAATATCTATTTTGTCTCTAATAATACTAACATCTCTTGGTACTTCGGCTCCTTTTGAAAATATAGTTAATATTACTTCTGTACCTTTATCCCCTCTAATGTAAGTAACTGCCTCATTAGTACTCATGCCAATAATATCTTTACCATCTACAGCTAAAATTTTATCACCTGGCTTTAGTCCTGCTAAATCAGCTGGTGTATTAGCTAAAGGAGCAATAATTACTACAAATCCTTCACGACGCCCAATCTCTGCACCAATACCAAAAAAACTTCCTTCCAATTCTTGAGAAAAATCCTTAGTTAATTCTGGATTAAAAAATAAAGTATGAGGATCTCCTAAGGCTTCTACCATGCCAGAAATAGCTCCATAAAATAAATCTTGATCATCTATGCCAGATTTTTCTAAATATTCATCATGAAGCAAAGTCCAAACTTCTTCAAATAGCTCGGTGTCTATTTCTTCATTATCAAAAAATATACTCTTAAGTTCTTGAGAAGTTTGTTTTATCACTTGTTCAGATGTCTGTGGCTCTTGATATTGAGTACCTGCGGCCATACCAGCTATAAAAAATGCGCACAATAAAAAAATATAGGCATAAAATTTAGGTACCTTATACCATTTAGATTTTTTATTATCTACAAATTGATTATTAGCACTAAATTGATCCATATATTAATCTTCTACTCTTTTAATTTTAGCTCCTAAATTAGACAAACGAAGATCTAATTCTTGATATCCTCTATCAACTTGATAAATATTACTTACCTTTGACTCTCCTGAAGCAGCTAAAGCAGCAATAATTAATGTAGCTCCAGCTCTAAGATCAAAACTAATAATTTCTTTACCAAAAAGAGGGGCCGGACCTATAACTACTATTCTATGAGGATCAGATACTACTAAATTAGCTCCCATTTTTTGAAGTTCAGCTACATATTTTAAACGCCCATCATACATCCAATCATGAATTAACGACGTGCCTTTAGCTTGAGTCATCATAACTGTAAATGGCTGAATTAAATCAGCTGCAAAACCAGGATGAGGCATATCGTGTAATTTTTTGATAGCCTTTAGATTCACCTTACCGCTTACCTTTATATTAGCTAATTTATAGTTTGGATTGGCTTTAAGATCTAAATATTCAATATCTAATTTTAAACCAACTTCTTTATATTTTTCAATTTCCAGAGCCATAAATTGTGGAGCTGTATTTTCAATTACAAATTCTGACTTAGTAGCTCCAGCCAATGATATAAATGTCCCAGTCTCAATTGGATCAGGCATTATATAATATTCGCCTCCTTTTAATTTATTAACCCCTTTAATAACTAAAGAATGCGTACCAGCACCTTCTATCTCGGCTCCTAAAGATTCTAAAAACCAACAAAGATCTTGAACTGAAGGTTCGGCAGCTACAATATTAATTTTAACCTCTCCTTGATTTAATACTGAAGCTAAAATCATATTTTCTGTACCAGTCACCGAAAACTCACTCAAAGTGATTTCTTCTTCAGCTGGATGTTTCTTTTCCAAAACATAACATTTATCATCCGCCTTATCTCTATTAATTTCAATACCTAGTTTTTTAAAACCTATAAAATGTGAATCTAAAGAACGGGAGCCAATCTGACAGCCACCTGGTTCTTTAGTAGTTAACTTACCAAAACGACCAACTAAAGCTCCCATTAAAAGAATAGAAGATCTCATAGCTGAGACCAACTTCATATCCATCTTAGTTGGATCTACATCTGCATTATCAATTTTAAGACTATTTCGATCCATCCAAGTGACTTTAGATCCCATGGAGACCAAAATTTGTATCATCTTTTTAACATCCTCTATCAGAGGTACGTTATGTAAGATAATTTCTTCCTTGCTAAGCAAAGTTGCGGCAATTATTGGAGTAGCTGCATTTTTAAACCCAGCTACTTTGATGGAACCATGTAAGCTGTTTCCACCTTGAATTATAAAACTAGACATAGTATAGTAATATTGAATTATTTATATAAATAATACCCTAAATTTGAATTTATAACAAGATGGAAAAAACTCTTAGAAAAATTACTGTATCCGCATTTTTTATATTATTTTTTATTTTAGCCCCTTTACTAACTGCCTATTCTTTAGGCTATAGATATGACTTTTCAAATGGTAATATTCAAAAAAATGGAGCTTTTTATGTTAAATCTTATCCACGTGGTGCAGAAATTTTTGTTGATAATGAAAAAAATAAAAGTAAGACGCCTACTCAAGTGATAAATGTCTTACCGGGTGAACATGAATTAACAATAACAAAAGATACTTATGCCTCATGGACAAAAAATTTAGACATTTATTCTGGAGAAACTACCTTTGCTGAAGATATTGTATTATTTTTAGAAGATAGAACAAAAACTACTTTAGGAAGTGGTAGTGACAAATTATTACTTAATAAAAATAAAGATAAATATGCTTTTTTAGATATCAATCAACAATTACTAATTACTGATGTCGAGCAAGCTAAAATTTTTGAAATTGAAACTCTAGATAGAGATTATGAATTAATGGATTGGTCGTCAGACAATCAGCAAATCTTACTTCGAGATGGATCAAAATATTTTAGCTTTAATATTGATCAGAAAAAATTAAATGCTATACCTATTCCCGATGTAGATAAAATGATTTGGGAAAATAATTCTGATAGCTTACTTTATCTTAAAAATAATAAATTATATAGACATCATCATAAGGCTGCCTGGAACTCTTCTGGCCAAGCAGATGAATTATTGGACATCCAGCATTATATAAATGATTTTACTATTAAAGACAAATGGTTAATCATTCAATATACTTTTGATAAAAATAATTTTATTCAACAACTTGATAAAAATACTTTAGAAATTAAACAAGTTATAAATAATGTTAATCTTGGAAAACTAGATGTATTATTAGCTGAAGATAATTATCTTATTTTTACTCTGGGTTCAAAATTATATATAAAAAATATTTTTAGAGACTTAATTGTTATACCTATTACTATTGCTCACCTGTATGGTGAAAAACTATTAATGACTAATGGTCATGAAATAATTATTTTTAATTATGAAGAGGATTGGCAAGATTTAATTGATAGATCATCTAATATTGTGGCTGATGTATTTTGGCACCCAAATGGTAGTTATTTTGTATCTGAAATAAATGACAATACTACTTTAACTGAATTAGATGGTAGGGATAAAAGAAATAATATAGAGCTTCTTAATAATCCTCGCAAAAAAAATTATGTTTTTGACAAAAAAGGTGAAAGATTATTCATTCTCACCCCTGAAGAAAATTATTATTTAACTATACAATAAATTAAACAAAATAAAGGAGGAGTCCGGTTTTCCGAAACTCCTCTTATATAGAATCCTCTGCCTTGGGATTCTATTTTTAATTCTCCAATGTACTGAAGAAATCTTAGCTCACTTACGTAAGTGAATATTAGGAATGTCTCCATAATCATCAAGTGCACCATACCTAATATTGTAACCTCTAAATTTCTGACGAAGGTCTTTAGTATCCTGAGCTTGAAAAGCATTAATAATACGCTGACGTAAATTAACATTCTGCATACTCTTAAGCACTATAGTAATATCTTCACCACGTGCCTGTATCTTTCTATTAAACCTAAAAACAAAATAAGCTCCATCACGACGTACCTCTATCTTGATATTACAAATACGTTGAACCAAACCACTACTGGTATTAACCCAAATATTACGATAAGCCATTACGAATCCTTTCGATTAATGAAATGAACTTCCTTGTGAACTAGCAAATATAATATAACATGGTCTTTTTGTCAAATAAAATAGGGATTCCTGACATATAGTCAAAAATCCCTAATTCGATACAATCCCTCTTCTAGGATTATTGTTTGAGAATACCAACAAATGGCAGATGACGATACTTATCGTCAAGATCTAGGCCGAAGCCAATCACGAAGTCGCCTTTCTCAACCCTGAAACCAGTGTAGTCAATCTTCAAATCTTTGATGATCCGAGCTTCTGCCTTGTCTAACAAGGTACAGATTAGAATTGAACGAGGGTGACGGGACTCCAGTAGATCAAGGATAGCCCGCATAGTGATGCCAGTGTCGACAATGTCCTCGACAATGACAATGTCCCTGTTAGTGATTCTATAACGAACATCAATTAAGACCTTAGCAGTCCCTGTTGATTCTTCTCCATCATAACTCTTAAAAACTGCGAAATCTTCAATCAGTTGACCTCGGTCACCAATAGCCTCGGTCAGATGAACGAAGAAGTGAGCCGCTCCACCCATGATGTTGGTAAAAATCGGGGGTTCATCAGAATCTGGCAAGTCAGCGACCAACTGATCAGCCAATTCTCCAATTCTAGTCAGAAGTTGCTTTTTGGTAAATAAGATCCGTTCAATATCAGGCCGAATTGAGCTGGAAGAATTCATGATTAAAACCTTTCTGTTGGCGAGTTGTGAAAGAACTAACGAATAACAATATAATAAATGAATATACTATAAAAACTATATTTTTGTCAATATTAAAACCGCCTTGCTAAGTATGGCAGTTAATAAAAATCATGATAAAGATAACAATAATATACGTTTTTAGCAATATTTAAAAGTTATCCACATCATTATACTTGACGTTCGGTTTTTGTTCGGTGTATACTTAAGTCAGAAAGTACAAAGTTAAAAAGTAAAAAAACTTTCTAACTTTCAACTTTAAAACTTTTAACTAAAACAGTATGCCTAATCTAACAAAAAAACAAAAACAAATTTTAGACTTTATTACGCAATTTATCCAAACTAATGAATATGCTCCAAGCTATAGAGAAATTGCTGAATATTTTGGACTCTCCTCTACTGCTACGATTCATGAACATGTTAAAGCTTTAGAAGACAAAGGTGTTATTAGCTCTTCTCATAACACAGCTCGATCTTTAGAGGTAGTTAATAAACATCGTTTTGGTAAATCTATAGAATTACCTTTAGCCGGATTGATTACTGCTGGCGTACCTATTGAAGCTATTGAAACTAATGAAACTATAGCTGTACCTCAAAATATGATTAAAGATGAAAATAGCTTTGTATTAAAGGTCAAAGGCGAATCGATGATAGAAGATGGCATTCTTGATGGAGACTATGTCATAGTAGAAAGAAATTTTTATCCTCATAATGGTGATGTAGTTGTCGCTCTTTTAGATAATACTTATGCCACTCTAAAAAAATATTATAGAGAAAAAGATCGTATAAGGCTACAACCTGCTAATAAAACTATGAAACCAATCTTTGCTAAAAATCCAGCTATCCAGGGTGTAGTCAGAGGAATAATGAGAACATTTATTTAAAATACTATGTTAAAAATAAATAGAAAGACAAAAATTAAATATCGTAAATTTTTTGAGAATTATCTACTGAAAAAATATTCTGAAAAAATAAATTATCACAAATGCCCAAAATTAATATACAGAAGAACACAGCTAAAACTATTTTAAGTAAAAGTAAACTTCCTGGAACAGATTATGTAATAAATCCTTATATAGGTTGTTTGCATGGTTGTAAATATTGTTATGCTAGTTTCATGAAAAAGTATACTGGACATTTAGAAGATTGGGGATGTTTTTTAGACATTAAAATAAATGCACCTGAATTAATAGAACAAGAATTATTAAAGAAAAAACCTAAAAATGTATTCATGAGTTCTGTGACTGATCCTTATAACCCTCTGGAAAGAAAATATAAGATTACTCGCCAGATGCTAAAAATATTACTTAAACATCAAATACCAATATCTATATTAACAAAATCTGATTTAGTGACTAGAGATATTGATTTACTAAAACAATTTAAAAATGTCCAGGTTGGTTTTTCTTTTTTTAGCTTAGATAATAAAGATGTTAAAAACTTTGAAAACTTTACCTCCAGCCCTGCCAAAAGAATTCAGGCTCTAAAAAAACTTCGTCAAAACGGCATTAATACTTATGCTTTTGTTGGGCCTATACTTCCATACATTAGTAACTTAGAAAAACTATTCGCAAGTTTATCAGAAGTAAATGTAGATTTTATATATTGCGATAAGCTAAATAATGTAGATAAAGCTTATAATCGAGTACAAGAGATAATAGACAATAAATATCCTTATTTGAGCAAAACATACCCTTATATATTTAAGCAAGCAAACATTTTCTGGAACAAAAAACGACAGTATATCAGACAATTAGCCGATAAATACCAGCTTAAAACTAGGATATTATTCAAATAAATGTTTACTCCTCGTCCTTTTAGCCTGCTTCCTAGTTAGATCTAGGAAAGGGACGAGGCTTGACATATATAGAGTTTTTAGCTATTATATTACTGTTTTAAATAAATACACTAATAGTATAAATTAAATAATATGGCACATAAGAAAGCGGGCGGTTCCACTAGTCTGGGACGAGATTCCCAAAGTCAACGTTTAGGAGTAAAATTATTTGCTGGCCAAGTAGCTAAAGCTGGTGCTATTTTAGTACGTCAACGTGGTACAAAGTTTCATCCAGGAGAGAATGTAGATAAAGGTAAAGATGATTCTCTATTTTCTAAAATTACAGGTATAGTAAAATTTAGAAGATTAAAGAAAAGAAAATTTGATGGATCTCTAAAAGAAACTAAATATATTGACGTTCTTCCTGAATAAACAATCTATATTATAAAAATAAAAACCTCCTCCGCTATTTAGCGAAGGAGGTTTTTTAATACATAAATTTAAACTCGCAAATACCTACGTACAGCTATAGAAGTACTAATTATATTAAGTATTGCTAAAACAATAAACTGATAAACAAATATTTCTACAAAATTATTTCTAAAATAACCAACTAAATCAATTACCTGATCTCCTTGAAAATAACTATTCAAAGATGGCTGAATAAAATTAACTAAAGGATATGCAAAAGCTATAACTATCAAAACTGCTATTAATGCATAAAATACACTTTCTAAAATAAAAGGTAATCTAACAAAAGCATTACCAGCTCCTACTAATTTCATAATCATAATTTCATCACGCCGAGTATAAATACTAATTCTAATAGTGTTGAAAATTACAATTACTGATATTAATAAAAATATACCTGTAATATACCAAGAATATTTATTTAAAAAATTTGCTATACTATTTATTTTACCTATAATTTCTTCATGAGTATCTACATCGCTAGTCTTCACCAAATTAGAATATTTTTCTTGATTTACAAAATCTATGATGTTTGAATATTGACTAAGTTTATAAGCTTTGACAGCTAAAGAATATGAAAAAGGATTTTCTTCATCACCATAAACATCTAAAACTTCCCGCACTTTTTCATCTGGATTATTTTGTAAAAATAATACTTTATTTTGTTCAGGACTAATAATATTAATTTCCTCTACATCGTCTAAACCATCAATTTCTAAAACTAGATTTTCTACGTCTTCACGACTAACATCAGGTTTAATTTCTATCAAAATATCAATTTGATTTTCTACTGATTTTATAGTTGTTTCTTTTATATAATCCATAGATACTAATAATGTAACGGACAACACCGCCATCAACATCATAGTGATTGTTACTACCGATAACCAAAAATTTCTAAAAAATCCTTGTACAGCAAATTTAAAAATTCTAAATAAGTTTATCATAATTTTATAATAAATATCTTCCTTGTGATTGATCACTTATAACTTGTCCATTATCCAATGTAATAACGCGACTATGTAAACCATTAACCACATCTTTATTGTGAGTTACTAAAACTATAGTTGTACCCATGCTATTAATCTTTTTTAATAAATCTACAATTTCCCTAGTATTAATTGAATCGAGGTTGCCAGTTGGCTCATCAGCTATTAAAAGTTTTGGCTTATGCACCAAAGAACGAGCAATAGCAACTCTTTGTTGTTCACCGCCAGATAATTGATCTGGATAACGATCTTCCTTACCTTTAAGGCCTACTAAAGAAATAATTTGTGAAACAGTTTTTTGTATTTCTGATGATTTAAATCCACAGGTCTCCATGGCAAAAGCTACATTTTCAAAAACAGTTTTTTTAGGTAATAATTTAAAATCCTGAAAAATAACACCTAGCTGACGACGTAAAGTGGGTAATTCTCTATCTTTAATACCAATGATATCCCAACCACCTATAATAATCTTACCTGCATCTGGCCTCTCCTCAGCTATAATAAGTTTTACTAAGGTTGATTTACCTGAGCCGCTCTGCCCCACAACGGAAACAAATTCACCAGGTTTAATATGCAAACTTATATCTTTTAAAGCTTGTACCTCTTTATTATAAATTTTACTTAAATCAATTAATTTTATCATAAGAAAATTTAATATTTTTTATTTATCTTTACGGTTTCTAAATAATCATGAAAAAAATCCTCAATGTTTTTAGAATAAATAAATATTCCCCTAAGCTCTCTCATCACTTTTTCATCATTTTCTAAAATTGAATCAAGATGCCAAATAACATAACCAATTGGAACTTGAACAATCTTAGAAAATTCTCCAGCTTCTATTTCTATTATTGGCTCATATATATCAATTAACTCTTCTTCTGATAACCAAAAACTATTTTCGGATAAGTTTATATCTTCTGAATATTCTCTAGCTACTTCATCCCAATTTTCACCATTCTCTGCCTCCAATAAAGCGTAAGCCTCTTGAATCCTTAATACGCCATCCTCATCTTTAAAGTTGCTTATTAAATAATCATAGACCTTAGCTTCTAAAATATCTGCCTTTATCAAAAATTCTTTATATTCATCAACTGAAACTCCTTGGCTTGTTATGTTTTCTTCTAATATTTCTTGCCCACCAACTGCATTTATATAATAAGCAATATCATTATCATTAATTTCTATATTATTTTCATCAGCAAGTTTAGAGAGCCAAGCCTGTTTTAATAACTTATTCCAAACTAAACCCGATATCTCTTCCTCACTAACACTTTGTTCTTGCAAAGCTGGTTGAGTTTTAATTAATTTATCTGCAAAATCTTTATTCTTAAAAAAATCTTCCAAATAAATATTGATATCACCTAATTCATCTTCTATTACGCCCATTTTAAGATTATATACTTTTGCCAGAAGCTCTGTTGGACCTGCTCCTAATTTGTGTGCATAAACAAGTTTAACTAATAACCATTGAGAGAATACCAACAAGAGAATAAATCCTAATAATACTATTATTTTATTACGCATATATTAATCAAAAAAATAATTAAACCATTTTTCTATATTCGGCTCTTGATTATTGGCTAAATTTTTATTATCTACTTTACCTATATTAGATAAATTAACCTGCCTCTCACCAGGCTTACTAAGGTTAAGCTCTATTCTAGCCTGTTTTTCAATATATTCATCTGTTTTTAAATATGAAATTAATTTATCTACTTTAGCTGTTTTATCTTCTAAATCTTCCAGCTGAACCTGAAGTGTATTTATTTCTTTCTTAATTTCATAACGTAGTCTAATTTCTTTCCCAACTTTTACGAAAGAAATCACCAATATAATTATAAGTAAAACCGAAAAAATATTGGAGCCCCATACCTTACCCTTCCAATCATCCCTTTTTCGTTTTCCAGACGAAGTTTTATGTCTAAATTGATTACTCATAAATATTAATCCTAAAACAATTATAACATAATTTATATCTTTTTTCCAAAACATCCCTTTGCCTTAGTAGAGAAAAAGTATTATAATATATACAAACAAAAATAAAATATGAAAATAGATAAAATAAAGACAAAAAAATTACTCTGGATACACATAGAAAAACCCACTCGCTCTGAAATTGAATATCTAAAAAAAGAATATGACTTCCATCCATTAGATCTTGAAGATTGTCTAGTTAAAGTACAAAGACCTCAAATAAGTGAATATGCTCACTATATATTTTTTATACTAACATTTCCTGCTTACAATAGAAAAGATAGAGAGATAGAGTCTAGTGAAGTAGATTTTTTTATTGGTTCAAAATATTTAATTACTATTTCTGACGGACGCACACCTACTCTAAAAAATCTATTCGCTGAATTAAAAACAAATGAATATAGTAGAGAAAAATATATGATGGGTACTCATCCTGTCTTTTTACTTTATGAGATTTTACATCGTTTACAAAATTATACTATGCCGATGTTAGATCATATTACTCAAGAAATTGAAGATATAGAAAAAAGGATATTTAAGAGAGAAGAAAAAAAATTAGTAATAGAGATATTACATACCAAAAGAAATATTGTAGACTTCCGTCGTATCATGCAATCTCATAAAAATATTATCAAAAAACTTATGCATACTAACGGTAAGTTTTTCATGCATGATAAAATCAATATCTATTTTACCAACATATTAGATCGTACTAAAGATATTTGGGATATATTAGAAACACTTAAAGAAAATATCAATACTTTTCAAGAAACAAATGAATCTCTAATTTCCCATCGCCTAAATGATATCATGAAAACTTTGACTATTGTGTCTGTTATTATGATTCCAGCTAATCTAATTGCTTCTATCTTTGGTATGAATGCTAGCCACACTCCTTTTATAGGTACTTTTGGTGATTTTTATATTATAATGGCTATTATATTTACTATAGTATTCTTTTTTATGATGTATTTTAGAAGTAAAAAGTGGCTCTAACCCCCTAAATCCCCCTTGTCAGGGGGGAGCTTATTCCTGTAATGTTCAAACTCAAATAATTAAATTATACTTAAACCCCCTTGTCAAAGGGGATTTGGGGGATTATATGAAAAACTTTTGGCAAAAATTAAAAAAACCCATATTATCCATGACACCCATGGCTGGTATTACTGATAGTGCTTGGCGTCAAATATGTAAATCTTGGGGTGCTGATATAGTCCACACTGAATTTGTATCTGTGGATGCTCTTTATCATGGCAGTACCAAAACTATGCAAATGCTAGAATATAAAGCTAGCGAACAACCTGTAGTAGTCCAGATATTCGGTAAAAATGCAGATCTCTATCCTAAGGCAGCTCAGTTGGTAGCTAAGACTGGTGTAGCTGGTATTGATATTAATTTTGGTTGCCCAGCTAAAAAAGTAGCGGGCCATGGTGGCGGCATTTGTCTACTCAGAGACATGAATAGTGTAAAGAATATTGTAAGTAAAACTATAGAAGCTGTCGATATACCAGTATCTGTAAAAACTAGAATTAGCTTGCGAAAAATCCAAGGCCAACCCGAAGCTGGTGATATTACTGTTTTTGATTTTATAGACGCTCTAGCCGATTTGCCTATTGCCGCTCTAATATTACATGGTCGTAGTTATGAAGTGCCTTTTACTGGTCCAGTAGATTTGGATATGCTGAAAAAGGCTGGTCAAAAATTTAAAGAAATATTTCCAGATGCTCCATTTTTAATCAACGGATCGTTTCAAACTGTAGAATCAGTAGTAGAAGATCTTAAATACACTAAAGCTGATGGAATAGCCCTCTCTAGGGCCTTATATGGTCGTCCTTGGCTTTTTAAACAAATTAAGGATTATATTGCCACAGGTGAATATCAAGAAGTAAATTGGGCCACTATAAAAGAAACTGCCATTAAACATGCCAATCTTCTCTGGGAATCAAAAAATGATCGAGCTTTTGTAGAAATGCGTAAACATTTATTATTTTATGTCAAAGGCCGACCTGATGCTACTGAACTAAGAAAACAATTAGTCAGAGTCGAAAATCCTGACGACGTAGCTAAAATATTAAAACCACTGAAATAAATCAGTGGTTTTTATTTAAATATTCTAAATAAATTATTTTAATTTTAGACTATTCTTTAATAGCTGAATCTTCTATTAAAACATCCATATCTTCATTATTCATTGCCTCTGCAGCCTGACGTAGAATTACGCCTCTATTATGTGTTAAAAAATCAACCGCACCTTTTAATTTAAACTCCATTATACTTCTACTTCTAGTATTCATAGCTAAAGCAAAATCACGTCTAAATTGTTTTTCAACTTCATCATTTAAAGATAGCCCTTGATATTCTTCTGCCTTAACTATAAATTCATCAGCAGTCATTTCTTTACTTATTATTCCTGCCAAAACTTCGCTGGTAAATTCTGTCCTATCTCTCATTTCTATCTCTGAAGCTTCCATAGTCCTTTCTAAAGCTGCATCCATTTCTTCCTTATCTATTATTCCATCTTTGTTTATATCTGCTTTAGGATAAATTTTTTCCCCAGATTCTGAAACTCTATAACCACTACCATCTCTTTCCTGCCTTACCTGAGCAATTATATCCTCTTTACTCACTGTATTGCCTCCTGATATTAATTTTATCCTACCAGAAATCTTATCTATATTATCTGATGAAACTTCTTCATAATCCTGACCTAAGTTAAAACGATATAAAATTTTACCATCCTCTTCTCTAAAACTCACACTATTATATTCAACAGTTTTACCTTCTACAGTTATTTTTTCTAACTCTGTTAACCTATCCTCAAAACTTAAATTTGTATTAGCAATGCTAGGAAAATTTTCTGATGATGTATCTATATTTTCCTTAAACTTATCAAATTCAGCATCAGACTCTGCTTTAGCTTTATCAAAAGAACCACTTTCTACTTTTAAGCTTGCACCTTCAACTACTTCCTTTTCTGGAACCTCACTCCACTCTCTATCTTGACTTATCTTAAAATTATCTATTTTGTCATCTCCTATTACCTCTACTCTAATACTACCATCACCTTCTTCAAAAAAGTGTACAAACTCTACTTTTCTCAACTCATCTAATTCTCCTACAGTATCAAAACTAAGCTTGTCTATATTTTTCAAGCCAATCAACTTTCCTTCTTTAAATTCAATATTATGATCTTCCAAAAATTTCTCTACTCCTTCTGGGATAGAAAGTTTAACGCCTGGTGGAAGATCTGGATTTGGTACAAAATTACCCTCTGGTAAATTTTCTGCTGTTTCCGTATCACTGGTTTCTTGAGCGGCTGATCCTACAGCCTCGGTTGGTGTTTCAACCTTTGAATCGCCATCCGCTTTCTCAGCTGTTTCTGAAGCTTTAGCAGCTTCTGTACTTGGTTTATCAACAGATTCAACCTCTGGCTCTGAAACTTCCGCTGATCTTGTCTCTATTTCTTCTGAATCATCGTCCTCTGAATCTTCAGTAACCGCCTCAACCTCTGGCTCTGCTGTTTCTTCTACTACAGCAAGTAAACCTTTTTTATCTAATAAATCTTGTAATTCTGAAACACTCATTTCCTGCTCACTACCATCAGGCATTATTACATTTGGCTTTCCATCACGATCCCAATCATATACTTTATAAGTATCTTCACCGTCATTAATTTCTAAATATTCATCGCCAGTTGCCGTATCAATATGAGGAATTGCTTCTACACCTCCTTTAAATTCTTGACCTTCTAATAATTTACTGACATTAGTATCAGATAATTGTCCTGCATCAATACCTGAGCTAGCTTCAAATCTCAAATGAGGCTTACCATCTTTAATTTCTAATATTACTTTATCATTATCATGCACTAAATCATTTAAATTACCCCCCTGTTCTTGATTTAGGGTAGCCACAGCATTGGCAGTTTGAGTTTCGGCCCACTTACCTACATCCTCTGGTTTTCCATCATAACCAAGCTCTTTAGAATGTTTTTCAAAAATATTTTTA
>JABHYW010000035.1 GCA_018656655.1 Candidatus Komeilibacteria bacterium
AAAAATAGACTTAGACCTAATATGATTAAAAGATTAAAAGTAAGCTAATATGGCAGTAAAGAAAGAAAATAAAGATTATATTCCAGCTGTTGGCAAAAGAAAAAGAGCTATCGCTAGAATTCGTATTATCAAAGATAATGCTAAAGGTGTAAAGATTACTGTTAATGATAAAGATTATAAAGAATATCTACCTTATTTCCAGTGGCAAGAATTAGTTTTAAAACCATTGAAATTAGTTGGTAGAGACAATATTACTATTTCTATTAGAGTAGCTGGCGGTGGAATCAAAGGACAAGTAGATGCTATTAAGCATGGAATTGCTAGAGCCTTACTTAAAACTGATGAAGATTTACGCGCTACTTTGAAAAAAGAAGGTTTACTAACCAGAGATGCTCGTAAAAAAGAAAGAAAGAAGCCTGGCTTGAAAAAAGCCCGTCGAGCACCACAATGGTCAAAACGTTAATATCAAATATTTTTTATATAAAAAACCCCAAAAATATGGGGTTTTTTTGCTTTATTTACTAGGTTTTTTGTGATAAAATAGACCTATGGTTAGTAGTCAAAAAATCACTGCAAATACCAGTTTTTTCATGATAGCCCTAGTCATTCAGAAGGTGCTAGCTTTTGTTTACTTTACATTTTTAGCTCGTAGTTTAGGGGCTGAAGGTATAGGTCAATATTTTTTTGCTATATCTTTTGCTTCTATGTTCTCAGTTTTGATAGATTTAGGACTAGCACCACTGCTTATTCGTGAAGTAGCTAAAGTCGAAGATGCTGAGCAAAGCCGAAGTAAGAAAGAAAACGCAGATAAATGGTTTCAGCAGATTTTTACTTTAAAACTTATTTTTGCTGTAGTCACAGCAGCTATAGTATTGATATTAGATTTAGTTTTCTTTTATAGTGATCCAGTTAGAAATTTAATATTTTTAACAACTGCTATTATTGTGATTGATAGTTTTACTTTGCTTTTTTATGCATTTATTAGAGGTAGGCAAAATCTTAAATTTGAATCTTGGGGTACTATTATTTTCCAGATCATAGTAATGATTATGGGTCTTAGTTTATTACGTGTTACTGATAATGTATTTATTTTATTAACAGTCCTTTTTGTAGCTAGCCTGTTCAATATGATTTACTCAGGCATTATTTTAAATAATAAATTTGCTATAAAATTAAAACTTTATTTTTCCAAAGATTTAGCTAAGCAGATAATGATGATAGCTTTACCATTTGCTTTGGCAGCTATCTTTGCTAAAGTTTACGCTTATATAGATACAGTATTAATAAAAGTTTTTTTAGGTGATGCAGAAGTCGGATTTTATAGTGTAGCTTACAAAATCACTTTCGCTCTGCAGTTTATTCCACTAGCTTTTGTAGCAGCCCTTTATCCAGCCTTCTCCAATTATTTTAAAAATGATATTGAAAAATTAA
Organism: Candidatus Komeilibacteria bacterium; assembly: GCA_018656655.1. Lineage (GTDB taxonomy): Bacteria > Patescibacteriota > Patescibacteriia > UBA1558 > GWA2-36-10 > XYD1-37-29. The sequence continues at coordinate 1,432 of JABHYW010000035.1, forward strand.
AACGTACTTTTGCTAAAGCTTTTAATTATTTAGCTTTTATTGCTTTGCCGGTTAGTTTTGGTATTATTGCTTCGGCAAATGAAATTATAAATAAATTATATACTGACGATTTTGATTCAATCTGGCCATTAAAAGTATTGATTGCTTCTATACCATTTTTGTTTATAAATTTTTCTTTATCCAGTTTTCTGAATGCTACTGAGCGTCAAAAAATAAATACTAGGAATCTGGGAATAGTAATGGTATTTAATGTTATTTTGAATTTAATTTTTATCCCAAGGATTGGTGTTTGGGGAGCTAGTTTAGCTTCTACTTTATCTACATTGTTTTTATTTATTTTAAACCTTAATCAGGTAATGAAGGTAATTCATATGCCTATTAGATTTTTTAGACCGCTATTAGGCTCTTTATTTTCAGCCTTTATAATGTATTGGGCGGTTGTTTATACCAAAGATATTGTAGGTTGGATTTTATCTATTGTAGTTGGCGCTGTAGTGTATTTAATGCTAATGTTTATTACTAGAACTATCAAAAAACAAGATTTGGTTTTTATAAAAAAATCATTTAGATTATGAAAAAGACCTTGGTTTTAACACATGAATATTATCCGTTTAGAGGTGGAGTAGCTCGTTACTGCCATAATCTTTTTAAGTTTTTTAATAATAGTGAATATTTAGTTATTACTGATAATAAAAAAGTAGAAACTAAAGATAATGTTATTAATATTAAATTAACTTATTCTTGGTTTAAACCTTCTTGGTTGCTAAGTTATTTTAAATTAAAAAAAATAATCAAAAAACATAATATAGAACAAATTTTTACGCCAAATATTTTGCCATTAGGAAGCTTAGCCTATTATTTGAAAATTCCTTATGTTATTTCTTTGCACGGCTTAGATATTAATTTAGCTCTTAAAAACAAACCAGGTCTGGCTAGAAAGATTTTAGAGAATGCCAAGGCTATAATAGTGAATACAAAAAATACTGCTGAGATTATTAAGCCACTTAAACTTGATAATTCAAAAATACATCTTATATATCCAGGTTTAGATTTTGATACTAATTATGACGAAAGTAAATTAGAGGCTTTTCGTAAAAAATTAGAAATTGGTGATAATAAAATAATAATGACTTTAGCTCGTCTTAATAAACGCAAAGGTCAAGATTTAGTTATTGAAGCTGTAGCTCAAATAAAAAATGATTATAAATTAAAATATTTTATTGTTGGTAGTGGCGAAGAGAAAAAACATTTAGAATTTTTGATAGCTAAACATAAGTTATCAGACAATGTATTTATTTTTGATAATATAGATGATGAAGAGTTAATTTATTTTTTTAAGTTAGCAGATATTTTCGCTATGCCTCATAAACAATTAGGTAGCGATGTTGAAGGTTTTGGCATGGTCTTTTTAGAAGCAGCTTCCTGCAGGCTGCCAATTATCGCTGGTGATAGCGGAGGAGTTAAAGAGGTATTTAATAGATCAGAACAGGCAATTTTAGTCCCTAGTGATGATTTAAGAGCTTTAGTGGTCTCTATTAAACACTTATTGAATAATCCGCAAGAAGCTGATAAACTAGCAGACGCTGCTTATAAACGAGCTGGGCAATTTAAAGGGGCTCAGCAACAGTCATTAATATTAAAAGGAATTTTAAAATAGTATGAAAAAATTTGATGTTATAATGCTTAATATGTCTAATTATTCTGAATGGGGTGAAGGTGTCTCCAATCGTAATTATCATATTTTGCGTGAGCTTTTAAATAGAGAAGAAATTGGAAAAATTTTAGCTGTTGATTATTTGCCGCTTAGTTTTAAAAGAGCTTTACGAACTTATAAAGAGGATTTAGTTTTGAATATTGATGATGCTAAAATAGTAAAGAGAGGATTGACTCATAAGGTTTCTAAAATTTCTGATAAACTTTATGTCTATACGGATATAGATTTTTGGCTTAGACCAAAAAATACTATGAAGCGTATTAAAAAAACTGCCATAGATTTAGGCTTTGGTGATTTTGTATTATGGTCCTATTATCCTTTTGCCGCTCCTTATTGGGATAAGATGGGGCAGAAAATGACTATTTTTGATGCAGTGGATAATTGGTTGTTACATTCTTCTTATGATAAACATACGGATAAATTAAAGGCTGCTTATGACAAAATAAAGAATGAAACGGATTTAATTTTTGTAGTTTCTAAAAATCTAACTAATTTTTTTGATGATCAGCCAAATGTGTATTGGGTACCTAATGGCGTAGATATTAAACATTATAATAAAAAGTTTGCTTTAATTAATAGAGATATTTCAGATATTGCCAAACCAATTATCGGTTATATTGGTGTAGTACAGAAAAAGGTGGATTTTGAACTATTAAAATATTTAGCAGATAAGAATCTTGATAAATCTATTGTAATTGTTGGTCCAGTTTGGGCAGAACAGGAAAAAGCTAAAGAAGCCTTGGTAGAAAAGAAAAATGTGTATTTTTTAGGCTATAAAAAATATAGTGAAGCTCCTCAATATATTCAGCAATTTGACGTTGGAATAATTCCACATAAGACAGCTGGATTTAGTGCTACAACTAATCCAATGAAAATGTATGAATATTTAGCTTGTGGTAAACCAGTGGTAGCTACCAATAATATTGGCACAGAAAATGTTGAGGATATGATTTCAGTAGCTAAAGATTATGAAAGTTTTAATAAATTAGTAAACGATGCTATTTTAAGTGATAGCGATGAGCATAGAGCCAGTCGAAAAGATTTTGTTAAAAAGTTTTCTTGGTTTAATACAGTATCTAAGATGATTGATTTAACTAAAAATAAATTTAATTAGTATGAAGCCAGATATTTCCATTATTATTGTTAATTGGAAAGTTAAAGATCTTTTAGAGAAATCTTTAAGCTCCATTTTTGCTTATCAGAAAGATTATCAAGTAGAAGTATTGGTAGTAGATAATAATAGTCAGGATGGTAGTGTGGCTATGATTAAGGAAAAATTTCCCCAAGTGATTCTAATATCCCTGTCTGATAATATTGGTTTTGGAGCTGCTAATAATCTAGCGATAAAAGAAGCTCAGGCGGAGTATATATTTTTATTAAATCCAGATACTGAAATAACAGAAGATTTTTTAGATAGAGCGCTTACTTATTTAAAAAATAATCCAAGCGTAGGTATTATGGCACCTAGGATTATAAATAGCGATGGTAGTAAACAATTGTCTATTAGGCGTCATCCAGATTTGTTATCTCAGGTTTTAATAATGTTTAAGTTAAAAAATATTTTAGTTAATAATAAAATTCTTAATAATTATTTGCTAAAAGATTTTGACTATAATAAAGAGCAAACAGTCGATCAGATAATGGGCGCAGCGATGTTAATCCGTAAATCTGTCTTTGAAAAGATAGGTACTTTTGATGAAAAGTTTTTTGTCTGGTTTGAAGAAGTTGATTTATGTAAGAGAGCTGGTCAGGCTTCTATAATTATAAAATACTTTCCCAGTGCTGAAATTGTTCACCAAGGTGGAGAAAGTTTTTCTAAAAGTAATAGTTTGAAGAAACAAATAATTTTTAATAAAAGTTTATTGTACTATTTTTCAAAACATAAGCCTATTTGGCAAAGTTTAATAATTTTATTACTAATTCCAATTAATATAATTCTGACATTAATTTATGTCATATTTTTCAAAAGAAAAACAAAATAACTTTTTTATCAAGTGGCTAGGAATTTTTATAATTTTAGAATTACTATCTGGCTTAGCTTGGCGTTTTAATAATCTTAATTGGATTATTTTATTAATAATTGCTTTGCTTACAATATTTTTTCTTTTCAAAAAACCAATATACGCTCTTTATATACCTTTAGCTGAAATTTTTTGGGGTTCATTAGGACATAGTTTTGATTATAATGTTATTAGCACTAGATTATTAATATTTGTATTAGTTCTTCTAATTTTTGTAATTAAAAACATAGGGCAATTAAAAAAAATACAGATTTTAAAAGATAAGGCCTTACTTAGGCTTTATTTATTTTTATTATTTTTTATACTAGTCACAGCTATAGCTGGTTATTATAATAGCTATGATCTTAGAAAAGTATTTTTTGATGCTAATGCTTATATTTATCTTTTATATTTGCCTGTCTGGTATCAAGTTTATGATAAAAAGTATTTGGGAAATATATTCAATATGCTAAAAGCAGCAGCTTTAATAATAACAATTAAAACTTTAATATTACTTAATATTTTTTCGCAGGATTATAAATTTTTAGATATTGATAGTATTTATAAATGGGTTAGGGATACTAGGACAGGAGAAATAACACCTTTTAAGGATTCTTTTTTTAGAATTTTTATGCAATCCCAATTTTATTTAATCTTGGCCTGGTTTTGGTTATTTTTAAAACAAATGAAAGATTTTAAGAATAGGAATAGCTTTATATTATTAGCTATTATTTCAGCAGCTCTACTAGTTTCTTTGTCTCGTAGTTTTTGGTTAGGAATATTTGTTGGTTTATTATTTGTGGTAGTAAATATTTTTATTTATCAAAAAAAACGCATTTCATTCTATATATTTTTATCTCTAGCAACTGTAGGAATAGCTGGTATTCTATTAGTACAAGTTTTTTATAATTTACCTATTTATAAAAACATAAATATTTTTACACAACGGACAACTAGCGTGACTGAGCCAGCTGCTAATACTCGTAGTCAATTGTGGAGTCCAATGTGGCAAGTAATTAAAGAGAGGCCAGTAATTGGGCACGGCTTTGGTAAGCAAATCACTTACCAATCTTCAGATCCTCGTATTAAGAATATAGATAATCCTGAAGGCTGGACCACTACTTATGCCTTTGAATGGGGCTGGATGGATCAATTAGTTAAAGGAGGTACAATATTGGTATTATTGTTTGTTATTTGGCTAATACAACTCTATTATCGAGCTTACCTTAAAATGGCGATTAACCCCGTACTTAGCTTAGCATTAACAGCAACATTGACTAGTTTGTTAATTATTCATATATTTACACCATACATCAATCATCCTCTAGGTTTATCCTTTTTGATGTTAATTAGTATAATTTTTGGACCTTATGCAAAAAAAGACAAGAGTTACTATTAGTTTACTTACTTGGAATGGCCAAAAATATTTACCTTGGCTAATGAAGAGTTTATCTGAACAATCTTTTGTAGATTGGGAACTTTTGGTTCTTGATAATGCCTCAAGTGATAATTCAGTTGATATAATTAAAGAATATTATCCTAAAGCTAGGATTATAAAGCAAAAACAAAATATTGGTTTTGCTAAAGGAAATAATTTATTAATCAATTGGTCTAGTTCAGATTATATTTTAGTATTAAACCAAGATTTAATATTAGAGCCAAATTATATTAGAGATTTGGTAGATTTTTTGGATAAAAATTCTAAGGTAGCTTCTTGCAGTGGGAAATTAATGTATTGGGATTTTGATAAAGGTCTTAAAACTAAAACTATAGATTCTTATGGTTTTAAAATAGATAAGAAAAGAGAAGTAATAAATAGATATCAAGGTAAAGCAGAAATTAAAATTGAGAATGAAGAAGTATTTGGTTTATCAGCTACAGCGACTTTATATAGACGTAAAGCTTTAGACATTGTAGCTGGCGCGGCCAATGGAAATCATTTGCAATATTTTGATGAAGATTTTTTTGCTTATAAAGAGGATATTGATTTAGCCTGGCGTTTGAGATTATTTGGATGGGAAAATTGGTTAATAAGCACTAGCAAAGCTTATCACCATCGTAGTATATCAAAAAATAAAAATCTAAAAGTAGATCGTCAAAGCAGAGGATTGGCAAACAAATTTTCTTATCGTAATCATTTGATGATGATTTACAAAAATTCTTTTTATAAAAATCTGTTTAAAGACTTTCTGGCTATAAAGTGGTATGAATTTAAGAAACTTATTTACTTATTACTTTTTGAAAGAAGTACTCTAGTAGGTATTAAAGAATATTTTGCAAATATTCCAAGTTTAAGTAAAAAAAGAAAGTATATTATGAAATATAGAAAAGTTCAGGCTGATGATATATATAAATGGTTTGAAAAATAATATGGATTTATCAATAGTAATTTTAAATTATAAAAATAAAAATTTAGCCAAAGAACTTTTAAAAAATTTGGTAGAATTAAATTTACCTTATCAACATGAAATTATTGTAGTTGATAATGCATCCTATGATGGCATTAAAGAAATTGTGGAAGAAAAATTTCCGCAAGTTAAATTTATCCAGAGTCATAAGAATGGTGGTTTTGCCTATGGAAATAATCTTGGAATAAAACAAGCCCAAGGTAAATATATTATGATAATGAATCCAGATTTAGCTATTTTATCAGATGCTATAGATATACTTTATAAATATATGGAAGATAATATAGATGTAGCTTTGGCTGGACCAAGGTTAATTAATGCTGATAAAAGTGTACAGTCATCTTGTACTACCTTACCAGATTGGAGATTGCCAATGTATAGACGCACATCTTTGGGTGATACTAAGGCTGGCCGTAGGTGGTTAGATAAATATTTAATGAAAAATTTAGATCATTACAAAAATAATTATGTACCAGCTTTATTTGGAGCATGTTTAATCTTTCGTAGTGATGCCTTGGATAAAGTAGGTTTATTAGATGAAAGATATTTTATGTATTTAGAAGATTTAGATTGGTCTCGTCGTTTTTGGCAAAATGGCTATAAAGTGGCCTATGTTGGTAAAGCTGAGATTATTCACCTACATCGTCGTCAATCAGCCGCTCAAGGCCTAATAAAAACCTTATTTTCTAAGACTGCTCGTAATCATATCATTAGTTTTGTTAAGTATTTATTAAAATTTAAAGGTCAGAAATTACCTAGAATTTCTTAATTTTTACCTTGATTTATAAGCTAATTTCTTGTATTATTTATTATATAAGAAATTTTTAAATTTATGGTAAAAAATCAACTCCGCAAAGCGGGACAAAGGCAAAAAGAGACTAATCGAGCTCAGCTTGATGGTATCAATGATGAATATCAGCAAAGATTAGTCAAAAGAGCTACTATAAAAGAACTGGGCATAAATTTACATCCAGAGAATTTTTTAGAGCGTATTAGTAGTAATGAAGCTAAACTTAAAGGTAAAAAAGATAAATTACGATCTGGTGAGGATGTTATGTCTTCTGTTAAAAGTAATGTGCGTTTAGCCGGAAGAGTGATGACTTTTAGATCTCATGGTAAATTATCCTTCGCTCAATTGCAGGATTTTGAAGGTCGTTTTCAATTAGCTTTTGTTAAAGGTGTGACCAGTGTTGCTTCTTTAGATGAAAGCAAAATGCCTTATCATAAATTTTGGGAAAAAATGCTTGATCTAGGTGATTACATTGGTGTAGATGGGGAACTTTTTACTACTAAGCATGGAGAATTAACTTTGTTAGTAAAAGAAATCACTTTTTTAGGAAAAGCTCTTCGTCCAATGCCAGAAAAATTTCATGGTTTAGCTGATGAAGATCAGATTTTGCGTCATAGATATTTAGATACTTTAACAAATGAAGAAAGTCGAAAGAGATTTAAATTTAGATCAGATGTTATAAAAACTGTGCGAGAATTTTTTTGGGCAAACAAATTTGATGAAGTAGAGACCCCGGTTTTAGAACATAAGGCTACTGGAGCAGCTGCTAAGCCATATTTTACTCATAGCAATGCTCTTGATTTAGATTTGGTATTACGTATTTCACAAGAGTTGCCACATAAGAAAATAATTACTGGTGGTTTTGAGCGTATTTTTGAAATCGGTAAAGCTTTTCGTAACGAGGGTATAGATCCATCGCACTTACCAGAGCACACTCATTTTGAATGGTATGCAGCATATTGGGGTTATGAACAGAACATGGATTTTACTGAAAAGCTTATAAAGAATATTTTGGAAAAATTAAAAATTGACCCAGTTTTATCTTTAAAAAATAAAGAAGGTAAAATTAAAAAAGTTGATTTTAGTAAAAAATGGGAAAGAATTGATTATGTTCAACTTATTAAAAAAGATTCAGATATAGATATATTAGCAGTTAAAGATGTTGATGAATTAAGAAAACTAATCAAAAAAAATAAAATAGATATTCCAGATATGAATAACATGGGCTATGCTACCTTAGTTGATTATCTTTATAAAAAAGTAAGTCGACCAAAAATAATTGGTCCTGCATTTTTATATAATTATCCTAAAGCTTTACAACCATTAGCTAGACCAAATGATAAAAACCCAGAGATGGTTAATCAATTTCAGTTATTAATAAATGGTTGGGAAATAGTTAAAGGATATTCTGAGTTAGTTGATCCAGTTGATCAAGCAGAAAGATTTAAAGAGCAAGCAAAACAAAAAGCTAGTGGCGATGAAGAAGCTATGGAGGGTGATGATGAATATATTTTTGCTATGGAACATGGAATGCCTCCAATTTCAGGTGTAGGTTTTGGCTTGGATAGGTTTATTACTATTTTATCAAAACAAGATAGTTTGCGTGATTGTGTATTTTTTCCATTAATGAGGCCAAAAAAGAAAAATGAAAATTAATAAGTTATTAATAGCTACCCATAATATAGGCAAGTTTACAGAAATTAAAAAACAACTAGAAGTATTAGATATTAAAATAGTTTCTTTATCAGATCTAGGAATTAAAGAAGATTTTGAGGAAACAGGTGAGACTTTTGAAGCTAATGCTATGGGAAAAGCTAAATTTTATTATAATTTAGCTAAAATACCAACTATATCTGATGACTCAGGATTCGCAGTTGATGCCTTAAATGGTGAGCCAGGGGTGCATTCTAGGACTTGGCCAGGTTATGAGGCGAGTGATGAAGAATTACTACAGATGCTTTTGTATAAAATGAAAGATGTGCCTGATCAAGAAAGAACAGCTAAGGCTGTATGTGTTATAGCTTTTTATAACGGTGAAGAGGAGATAATAACAAGAGGAGAAGAGTATGGGACAATATCTAAGAAGGTTGAATCTAAAATAGAAAAAGGCTTACCATATAGTGCAGTATTTTTTTCTAAAGGTTATAATAAAGTATTTTCGCAATTAAGCATTGAAGAAAAAAACGCTATTAGTCACAGAGGGATAGCCTTAGATAAATTAATTAAAAAATTATCTGCCAAAGGCGGAGTAAACAAATAATAAATATGGATAAAAGAAATCTTTTAATCATGACTGGGGCAATATTTATAGCTTTAGTTTTGATGCTGATTTTTCCAGCTAAAAAAATTACTATGGAAGAAGCAATTATAAAAACTAATAAGGGTGATATAAAAGTAGCTTTATTTTATAATAGAGTACCAGTTACTGTAGAAAATTTTGTAAAATTGGCTCAAGATGGTGTTTATGATGATTTAAAGTTTCACAGAGTGATAAAAGACTTTATGATTCAGACTGGCGATCCTCAGACTAAGGGTGAAGAAGGTAAGGATTTTGTTTATGAACCAGACGGCAGTGCTTTACCAATTGCTGGCACAGGTGGACCAGGCTATACTTTTAAAGATGAAATTCATCCAAATTTAAAACATAATATAGCTGGAATTTTATCTATGGCTAATTCAGGGCCAGACACTAATGGTTCCCAGTTTTTTATTACCCATTTACCAACTCCTTGGTTAGATGGCAAACACACTATTTTTGGCCGAGTCTTAGATGGTCAAGATATTGTAGATGAAATAGTACGAGGCGATTATATAAAGAAAATAGTAATCAAATAGTATGTTAGATATTAAAAAAATTCGAGCCAATAAAAAAGAAATTGAAATATCTCTTCTCAAGCGTATAGAGAAGAAGAATTTTAATTTAGACAATATTTTAAAGGCCGATGATCAACGAAAAGAACTTTTAATAGAAGTTGAAAAATTACAAGCTGAGCGTAATAAAGCCTCTAAAACTAAACCTGATGCAAAAACTATCAAAGCTATGCAAACTTTGGGTGTTAAGCTAAAAAAGATTGAAGATAATTTAAGTGAAGTAGAGGATGGATTACAAATTAGTTTATCCGCTTTACCAAATATTGTAGCTGATGACGTAGTAGCTGGGACTAAAGAAAATAATAAAGTTATAAAAACTTTTGGAGATAAACCAAAGTTTGCCAAAGGTGAAGCTAAAAATCACGTGGATTTAGCTACAGATTTAGGTCTAATTGATTATGAGCGAGCCGCTAAGATGTCTGGAGCTGGTTTCTGGGCTTATACTGGTGATGGAGCTTTACTAGAGTGGGCTTTACTTAATTATTTTGCTGATTATCATCGTCAGAATAATTATACTTTTATTATTCCTCCATATTTATTAACTGAACAATCAGCCTATACTTCTGGCCATTTGCCAAAATTTAAAGATGATTTATTTTGGGCTACTAAAGATAAGCTTTGTTTAAATGCAACTTCTGAAATGATGTTAGGTAATTATCATCGTGACGAAATGCTGGATACAAAATCTTTACCATTAAAGTATTATGCTTTTTCAACTTGTTTCCGTAGAGAGGCTGGTTCATATAGAGCAGAGGAGAGGGGTATGATTCGTGGTCATCAATTTAACAAAATTGAAATGTTTCAATTTACTAAGCCTGAAGATTCATGGGCTGCCTTTGATGAGTTATTAGTTCATGCTGAAAAATTAGTAGAAGGCTTAGGTTTGCATTATACATCTGTTCAATTAGCTGCCGGGGATTGTAGTGCAGCTATGGCCAAAACAGTAGATATTGAAGTTTGGATTCCATCTATGAATAACTATAAAGAAGTATCTAGTGTTTCAAATGCTTTGGACTATCAAGCTCGTCGTGGCAATATTAGATTTAAAGATATTGATGGTAAAAATAAATTTGTCCATACTTTAAATGCTTCAGGTTTAGCTACTAGTCGTATTTTTCCAGCTATTCTAGAACAGAATCAACAAGCCGACGGATCAGTTAAAATTCCAAAGGTTTTACAAAAGTACATGGGTAAAAAAGTATTGAAAAAATAAATGTCATTGACTTGGATTGAAATAAATAAAAAGAATATTTTACATAATATTAGGCAGTTCAAAAATTTGGCGCCTAATTCTGAGTTTTGGCCGGTAGTTAAAAGTAATGCCTATGGCCATGGTTCTAAAGAAATAGTAAGTTTCCTCAAGGATAATGAAGATGTAGCTGGTTTTATGGTAGCTAATCTAGAAGAGGCCTTGGAGATTAAAAGCCTGACTAAAAAACCAATTATAGTGCTTTCTTATTTTGACAGAGATAATATAGATTTATTAAAAAAAGTAGACTCTCAAATTTCTTTACCAATTTATGATTTAGATACTGTAGATTATTTGCAGGCTTTGAACAAGGACATTTTAGTAAATGTAAAAATAGATACCGGTACAACTCGTTTGGGATTTAAAGTGGCCGATGTAGCTGAAGCTGTAAAATATATAGAGAGTCAGAAGAATTTAAATATTTTTAGTATTTTTACTCATTATGCAGAATCTGAGTCAGAAAATCAGGACTTTACTAAAGAGCAATTAGAGATTTTTGAGAAAGTTACTGAAAATTATAAAAAATATAAACTTCATTCAGCTTGTAGCGCCGCAAGCATAGCTTTGCCAGAGGCACAGGGGGAAATAATAAGGATTGGTTTAGCTTTTTATGGTTTATGGCCTAGTGAACCCACTAAAAGAAGGGCATGGATGTCTCAGGTTTGTTTACAGCCTTTAATGACTTGGAAAACTAAAGTAATTCAAGTCAAAGAATTAAAGAAAGATGATACAATAGGTTATAATAGATCATATAAATGTGATAAACCTTGTAAAGTAGTAGTTTTACCAATTGGCTATAATGAAGGTTATGATAGATTGCTTTCTAATAATGCAGAAGTATTAATTAAAGGTGAGCGTTGTCCAGTTAGAGGAAATATTTGTATGAATCTGACCATGGTAGAAATTCCGAACGATTTAGAAGTGGAAGTAGGGGAGGTAGTCACTTTATTAGGCACAGATAGTGGTCAAAATATCAGTGCAGATGACTTGGCTACTAAATGTCAGACTATAAATTACGAAATAGTCACTAGAATAAATCCAAATCTTAGTAGGTTAATAGTTTGATATTTAACGTTTTACGACACATAATATATAGGTATATTTAGAAGAGAGTATGAGTGCTTTAATAAAAACAACTAAATCATGGAAAAGGCATTTACCTCAAAAACCACAAAAGGTTCAGAGGGGTTATTATACTCGGCAAAAAAATTCTCAACAGAAAATAATTATTAGAATTATTTTTGTAATTTTTGCTATCTTAGTACTTCAAAGTATTTTCCAAATAAAGTTTTTAAGGGTTCAGAATATCAATTTAAACAATAATAATGACTTAAGCACCGAAGAGGTTCAAGAATTTGTCTTAGATAAGCTTACAGCTACAAAGTTTTTCTTTTTTGAAAAGAATAACTACTTTTTAGTGCCGATAGATGAATTAGATGTCCAACTAGTAGCGGAATATAATTTAGAAGAAGTTAGTTTAGAAAAAATCTGGCCTAACACATTAGAAATTACTGTCAAAGAAAAAAATTCTCATTTTATTTGGCAGAAAGATGACTCAATATACCTCTTAGATGCTAAAGGGCTCTTAAATCGGCAAATCAGCATTTTAGACGATAAATACTTGCTTTTAGACGATAAGCGTGATCAAAGGCCTAGTGGAGAGCAAATTTTTACAGATCAAGAGATAAATATTATTAACCAGATATATTTAAATTGGATGGACATGGTAGCTTCTAAAGCAAAGTTAAATAAAATTACTATTTATAATGATTGGAGTATTGAATTAAATACTCAAACTGGTTTTTATGTGAAGTTAGATAAAGATCAGGACATACATGAACAGTTAAATAACTTAAAGGCAGTGCTAGAAGAGAATATTACAGGAGTAGATATAGATTATATAGATGTTAGATTCGGGGATAAGGTTTATTTTAAGTAGATTATTGTAATATATTGACATATAAGTATGTTTTTTATATACTTAATACAAGTTCGCATAATATAGGTTAAGCGAAGTAATAATGTATATAGTAATGGAAAAATCAAAAAAGACAATAATTAAACATATCCCCCACTTCTTAGAATACTGTGAAGTTGGTAAAGGTTTATCTAATCTAACTATTAAAAATTATGACAGATTCCTTCGTCCTTTTCAGAATTGGTTAAATAAAAATAAACTATTAAATTTACTCCCCCATAATTTGACGCAAAAGCATATTTGGGATTATCGTTTATATTTATCTAGGTATGTTAATCCTAATTTAAAATCTAATTTACAAAAGACAACACAAAATTATTATTTAATTGCTTTAAGAAATCTATTGTCTTATTTTGCTGAAAAAGACATATCCTCTCTCCCCCCAGAAAAGGTTAAACTTGGTAAAGATAAAAAGAGTCGGGTAGTAAAATTTTTATCATTAGATCAAATTGAAAAATTATTATTATCACCTGATATTAAAAAATTTATAGGACTTAGAGATAGGGCTATTTTAGAAGTATTATTTAGTACTGGTTTGAGGGTATCGGAACTTATTGCTCTTAACATAGATGTAATTAATTTGGAAATATTAAATAAGAATAAAAAAAAGGGTCTAGAATTAGTAATAATTGGAAAAGGAAATCATCCAAGAACAGTATATTTATCAAATAGGGCTATAGAATGGCTAATTAAATATCTAAATGAAAGACATGATGATGATTTGGCTTTATTTATTAATGCATTGCAACATAAGAATATTTTATCTAAACGCCTTTCAGCTCGATCTATAGAAATAATGATTAAAAAATATTGTAAACTTACTGGATTACCTATTACCACCACACCACATACTATACGACACTCGTATGCTACAGATTTATTAGAACAGGGAGTAGATTTAAGAACAATACAGGAATTTCTTGGTCATCGTAATATCGTTACTACTCAGGTTTATACTCATGTTACTAATAAACACTTAAGAGATGTTCACCAAGCATTTCATAGTGGAAGAAATTTAAAGAATTAATAATATGAAGAAAAGCGAAAATTTAGCGTGGCATATTGTAGAAAAAGAAATACATAAAGAGATAGAATGGTTGAAAAAATCTATTGATATTATGGGTAAGGCAGAGAATTCGCCAATACCTAGTGAATATTATTTATATAGATTAATAGCTATTTTAATAGTTAGTGGACAGATTAAAGCTAGAGAAATAACTTCTGATAATTTATGGGGTGGATTAAGTTATGCTAAAATTGAGAAAGTACACAAACATGGGAAGGCTTGGCACAGAAAAATGATGGATATTATTGATAAATATTTTAAAGATCAAAATTATGATATTGTAACAGAGCCTAATTTACATAACGGTCGGGCAGATTTAGGAATTTTTAAAAAAGGTAAAAAAGATTTGTATATTGAAGTCGGTACTACCTCTATTTATAAGTTATGTCTTAATCTTCATTTTATGAAGGATATTATTATTTTAATCGTTCCATCTAATAACAAAGTAATCGAATTTGAAAAATAATATGCTTCCTCACTTTAAAGAATTTTTATTATACTTAGAAAAAAAGGATTATTCTATTAAGACTATCCGTAGTTATGAAAGGGATTTAAATACTTTTGAAAATTTTTTAGAAAAAGATATTAAGACCGAGTTTAAAAAATTAACTAAGCGGTCCATTATTAAATTTAAGGCCTACCTCTCCTCTACTTCCAGAGAGACTGCTTTAAATAAGCCTGGTGAAAAGAAATTATCAAGTTATAGTATCAATCGTATACTGTCAGCTTTACGTGCTTATTTAAAATTTTTGATTGATGTTGATTACAAAACTCCTGTTACTGCTGATGCTGTTAAGTTATTAAAAACTGAAAAGAAGTATGGGCAAGTGCCAGAGATGAGTCAATTAATTACTTTGATAGAAGCGCCTAATAAATTTGAAACTGATCCGACTATTAAGTTACGTAATAGAGCCATGTTAGAAACTCTCTTCGCTACTGGTATGCGTATTTCGGAATTACTCTCTCTTAAACGTGAGCAGTTAGATAACACCGGACGGATTTATGTAATGGGTAAAGGTAAAAAACAACGTTTTGTTTATCTGACTCCGCGAGCTATTAAACATATTAAGGATTATTTAGCCACTCGCCATGATCAAACACCTTATCTTTTTATTCCTTATCGGGGTTTAAATAATGCTGATAAGAATAAAAAGATATCTGCCAATTATTTACAAGCAAAAATAAAAAAATATAGAGAACTTCTCTCTATTAATATACCTATTTCGGCTCACTCTATTCGTCATAGCTTTGCCACTTATTTAGCTGAAAATGGCGCTAATCCGGCGGCTATCCAAATACTCTTGGGTCATGAGTCTTTAGATACTACTACTCGTTATGTCCATGCTAGTGACCGTTACGCAGAAAAAATGCATACAGACTTCCATCCTCTTAAAAAATAAAGAAAAGCGCAGAGTTGTGTTTCTGCGCTTTTTACATACTAATGTTGAGTACGGCTTAAATAGTTACTGGCCGTATTAGATCTTCCCAACTGACCTGAGTATCTTTTTTCAGTTGTGCTATAGCTTTATCTGCTTTTTCTGAAGTCCAGATTGGTCCTTTGCATTTTGGACATTTTTTAGGATATTTTTCCGAGCCATTTATGTCACATTTGTGACACCGCCACTTAACATTGTGATAGTTGATACCACCTCTTTGTAGTTGACTCATATTGCCTCTCCTTCTTTTTAAAGTACTGTTTTTGCGAATCATTCTAATAATAGTTTAGCATAGTACTTTATATTTTAAAAGTAGTTTATATTATATTGTTTTAGTTGATTTATATAGCATTGACAAAAACTAATATTTATGTTATTATATAGAAATCGTAATGACAGCCTCAATGCTGTTTGAACGATAAATACTAGCAATTACTTATAAAGGAAGGTGATTATATGGTATTTTGAGGGCTGACTTTATTTGTCAGTCCCTTTTTTTTGACAAAAAGAAGAAGGAGGTCTTGCAGACAGACCTCCTCCACTTATTTCAACGCCCTGTGTTGGAATAAGTGTTTAAGAAAGTGGTGGTTTACCCAAAATTATCGAGTAACAAGAAGCTAAATTACTAAAGTAATCGGCTAGTTTATGTTAATCTCGAGTAACCGAGACACCACCTTTATGAATTGATAGAACTTGAACACAAGAAGTAGATTATCATATAATTAAATATTTGTCAATAGTAAAAGCCCCTAGGATATAGGGGCTAATTTTAGAGGTAATTTTATAATATTTATTTAAGGTAGATAATTTAATGGATTAACTGGAATTCCATTAAGACGCACTTCTAAGTGAAGATGTGGCCCAGTAGAAAATGGTCCAGCTCCTCTAGTACCAGGCATACCGCCAGTAGAGCCAATAATATCTCCCTTTGATACAAATTGATCAGCTGAGACATTTATTTGATTAACGTGACCATAGACAGTAGATAAACCATCAGCATGAACCAACATAATATAACTATAACCTGTGACGCCTCCATCTCTAGCTTTAGCTACATAACCTGATTCGGCAGCCCTAAGAGCTGTACCTTGAGGAGTACCAATATCAATGGCGTTATGTTCAAAAATATACCTATAAGGATAATCTGGGTCATGGAAATAAGCAGTTATACGTTGTGAAGGTACCGGCCACATAAGTCCATCGCTATCAATGTTGTCTAATTGCAATTGACGGTTTAGTTTTTCACGAGCAATTTTTTCTAGATAAACTATGTCACTATCAATTTGTCTTTGATCTTCTTTGGCTTGACGAAGTAATTCTTGATATTTATATTCTTGACCTTGAGTAGCAGCCATTAAATTAAACTTTGATATCTTCTGTCCGTCTAGGGTGCCTATTTTACCATCAAGAATATTTTTAAGAGTATCTAATTCATATTTTTCACTTTCAAGATCTCCTTTGTCATTATTTAAAGCTAATTTTATTTCTCCAAGACTAGCTACTCCCTCAAAAAGGTTGTCTTGCATGGACTCTAATCTATTTAGATCAGCCATGAAATCACTAAAATTGTCATTGAGAATTAAAATTTCTAAAAGACTAGATTTTTGTTGTTGTCTATGTAGAGATCTGATTACTTCGGCTAGAATATCTTTTTGATCGCCTATCTCATTTTCCTTAGCATCTATTTTTAATTCAGTGTTTTCTATTTTTAGATCAAGAGTTTCAATCTCTAATCCAGCTGCTTCAATCTCTAAATTAATTTTAGCAATACTTTCATTAAGAGTGCTTACCTGATTAGAAAGGCTACTTAGTTCATTTTGTTTGGCATAAATATTCTTTTGATAAATACCAATTTGTCTATGTAATTCTTGAATTTCTGACCTTTTATCGTTAATATCTTGATTTATTTGCCATGTTTCTATAGTTTCCAAGCTATCTAGCTTATATTCTACAGCTGAGCTAATTTTTGGTAATAAAATAAAACCAAGCAGTGCTATGGTTAATATACTGGATAATATTCTAATAGTTTTTATTTTTGTTTGTAGCATGGTTTCTTAAATATAACTATATTATAGCATATTTGTAGTATATTGGCAATAAACTTAAGCTAATTTCTTAATAGCTTTTTTTACTCTAGTTAAAGCCTCTTCCTTTCCAAGAAATTCTAATAATTCTGCTGGAGATGGACTCTGTTCTAAGCCAGAACAGGCTACTCTTAGTGGCCAGAAAATATCACCGGGACTTAATTTTCTTTTTTCAATAATATCTTTAATTGAAGTATTGATAGTATCTTGATTCCATTCGCTGTGGTGAATTTTTCCTAGAGTACCTAAAGCTAAATTGATAGCTTCTTTAGTTTTAGCTAGATCTGATTTTTTAAAAATTAGCATTTTTTTATCATAATCTGGTAAATCAAATAAAAATTTACTATCTTCACCCAACTGAGACAAATTGTCTATTCGGCTACCAAATAATCGTAGTACTTTTTTAGCTTGATGGGAATTTTTACCCAGAAAGCTTTCGGCATTGCTTATTAATTGGTCGAATCTTTTATCATTTTGAATTATAATTTTACGAATATACTCAGCGTTAAACCAATTGAGTTTTGTTACATCAAAAACAGCTCCAGCTTTATTTATTTTTTCTAAAGAAAATTCTTTTATTAAATCATCAAGCATAAAAAATTCTTTGTTGTTACCTGGATTCCAACCTAGTAGAGCTACATAATTTAAAAGAGCTTCAATTAAATAACCTTTTTTAAGATAGTCTTCTACAGCAACATCGCCCTGCCTTTTAGATAATTTTGATTTGTCAGGATTTAATAATAATGGCAAGTGAACAAAAGTAGGTAAGGCATATTTTAAAGCTTCATAGATTAGGATGTGTTTTGGCAAAGATGGCATCCATTCCTCTCCTCTAATAACATGACTAATACGCATATCATGATCATCCACTACACTTGCTAAATGATAAGTTGGAAATTTATTTGATTTTAATATTACAAAGTCATCGAGGTCTTGGCCCTTGATAGAAATTTTTCCATAAACTGCATCTTGCCCAACTATAATTTCATTGTCAGGAATTTTGAAGCGGACAACAAATTTTTGACCAGCTACTATTTTTTTATCAATTTCTTCTTTAGATAAGTTTAAACAATGTCGATCATATTTTGGAACTTGTTTATTTTTTTGCTGTTTGGTTCTCATTTCGTCTAATCTTTCAGGAGAGCAGAAGCATCTATAGGCATTATTATTGTCTATTAATTTATCACTAGCTTTTTGGTATAAGGCCAGACGATCAGATTGATGTTTTATGGCTACATCAGAATTAATACCTAGCTTAGCCAAAGTATCTATTAGTTCTTGATCAGCATTAGCTATCAATCTGGCTCTATCGGTGTCCTCTATTCTAATTATAAATTCCCCTTTATTTTTTTTTGCCCAAAGATAAGAGAATAGCGCAGTACGTAAACCGCCTATATGTAAGTATCCAGTTGGACTGGGTGCAAATCTAGTTCTTATTTTTTGCATGTGTTTTCTTATTTTTTCGTTTATCTTTATATATTAACCAAGAAAATTGGATAACAGCTTTATTTATGCGTAATAGTCTATTTGGCTGTATTAATAGACGCCAAAGCCATTCTAGGCCAAAACTACGAGCAAATTTTGGTGCCCTCTTTATTTTACCAGACATGAAGTCAAATGTCCCGCCTACTCCAGCTGCTATTTTAACATTAGGAATTTGATTTAAATGTTCCGATATCCATATATCTTGTCTGGGTGCTCCAAAACCAACTAATATAATTTCAGGAGCAAATAATTTAGCTTTTTCTAAAGCCGTATTTTCGTCTGCTACCTGAAAATCCAAAGAAGGATATTTACTTTTAATGCTCATAAAAAATTTATCGGCCTTGGTCATTCCCTTGCTATAGAGACAAAACAGTATTTTTAAATCTCTGTTAACTGCTTTATCAATTAATATTTGAGCTAATTGGACTCCAGTAATTCTATCATCAAGGGAAACCTTATGTCCCATATATTGCAAAGCCTTAATAACACCAGTACCATCAATTAGAGAAATACTAGATTGATTAATAGAATCTAGGAATTTTTTATTTTTTTGACTACTAATTATAAATTCAGGATTAACAGTGGCTATCTGATGTGCTTTGTCAGAATTTAAAAACTCAAGCAATTTATTTTTTAAAATATGCTCGGCTATTACATTTACTTTTACTCCTAAGATATTATATTCTGTCATAAATCAAAACTTTGTAAGCTAGTAAATTCTGGACCCGTTTTAGTTAATTCGCTTTCTATAAGTTCAAAGTATGATGCAAAAAATGATCTTTGTATTGACCAGTCTTTAAAATTTTTAAATTCATCAAAATCAGCGGCTTGTTTTACTCTGGCCAGGGTAAGATGCGTAGAAAATCTACGGACTTCTTTATGAGCTAAGCCATCGTCAAATAAAACTTGCTCTATTTCATCATATAAGTTTTGCAATAGTTTATTTTCTTTTACATTCAAAACTAATACTTTTGGTTGACGTTCATTAAAAATTTTAGTTTGATCAATATTAATTTCCAAATCTTTTATATCTAAATCTAGCTTATCGAGACTATCTATAATATCTGGAATTTTGTCTATTGGTATTTTACCTAAAAATTTTAAAGTTAAATAAATTTGATCAGGGCTGACTTTTTTTATTTTTTCCCAAGGCAAATTTAGAGCCTCAAATTTTTTAAATAAGTCTCTAGCAATAGCCTGATCAACTGGCAGTGATATAAATAATTTTTTCATTTCCATGGTATGATTTTATCTTAAATATGCTTAAAAATCAATGGTAAAAATACGTGAATTTTGTTATAATATATAGACTAAAAATAAAATAATAATTTTAAATTTATATGCCCAATTTTTATAGGAAGAAAATAGCGACTTTAACTTTATTGGCAATACTTATCCCCAACTTAGTTTTTGGAGCAGAGGTAGATTATGACAAGATAATATCTGATTCAGACGCAAACAATTACCAATCTATGACAATGTTTGAAATTAGAGATTTTTTAAGTTCACAAAATTCATACCTAAAAGATTATACATATAGTGGAAATAACCCCTCTCCTACTCAAGTAGCCTCAGGTCCTGATAAAAAGTATATTCAGACTAGAACTGCCGCTACTATAATATATAATGCTGCTCAAGAAGCCAGAATAAACCCGCAGTTTCTATTAACTTTACTTCAAAAAGAACAAGGCTTAATAGAAAAATCTAATCCATCTGATCGAGCTCTTAATTTTGCCATGGGATACTATTGTTATGATGGGAATTATTGTAATGTTAAATATAAAGGTTTTGGTAAACAAGTTAGAGGTGCGGCTTTGCAATTCAGATGGTATCTAGATAACATTTATAGTTATAATTGGCAACCAAATAAACCAGCTTGTGCTGATGACCCGAATACCTTATTACCTTGTACTTCTAGGGGTACTGTAGTTACTCCAGCTAATAATATTACAGCTGCTATGTATATTTACACTCCACACCTTCATGGTAATAAATTATTTTTTACTCTGTGGAATAAATATGGTTTTGGTGGTTTGATTGATGAGGGAGATGATATACCAATTGCTAGTCTAGGATTTTTACCTGATGGAGCTTTAGTAAAGGCCAAAGATGGTGAAGAAGGAACAATTTATTTAATAGCTAATGGTCAAAAGAGAGCTTTTTCTAATATGACCTCTTTAATATCAAGATTTAATCCAGACAAAGTATTATCTATAGAACAAGAAGAGCTTGATAAATATGATGACGGTTCATTAATTGCTCACGCTAACTACTCGCTTCTAGAAGGCTCAGGTGGTAATAAGTATTTAATTGATGGATTGTTTAAAAGATTAATAGTTTCTGATGAAGCTTTTAGACAGTTAGGATTTAATCCTTTAGAACTTGAAGAGGCTAGCTTCTCTGAATTAGCTGCCTATGCAGATGGTGAAGATTTAAGTGGCTCCTCTACTCCTTTTGCTGAGTTGTGGCAAGATATAGATACAGCAGGAATTTATTTAGTTAAAGATGCTAAAAAACATAGAGTTATAGATCAATTTATAATTGATGTTAATTTTGCTGATATGGAGCTTAGAGAAGTAACTAGTAAAACATTAATTGACTTAACTAGTGATTCTCCAATTAAATTAGTTGACGGTACTTTAATCAAAAAAGATTTAGATGCCAGAGTTTATGTAATATCTAATGGCGAACGTCGTTTGATTCCTGACGGCGCTACCTTTAATAAACTAGGTTATGCTTGGACTCAAATTTATACAGTGTCTAATAAAATATTAAATTTTCATAAACTAGGAACAGTTATAATAAGCCAAGAATTTACCCCTGTTAAATAAATTTAATTAATTAGGCATAGGTAACTTCAATTAATATCATAAATAGTCAGATATAGATTTTATAATTAATAGCATTAAATTTAATATTTGAGCTTAACTCAAATATTATTTAACGGGATAAATATATGATTACTTTTGCTAGCTTTGTTCCTCACTCACCGATTTTAATTCCAGAGGTAGGCAAAGAAAATTTAGCCAAATTAAAAGAAACTATTGAAGCCTATAAGGATTTAGAGCATGCTTTGTATTCTTCTAAACCAGATTTAGTAATTGTTATTTCTCCGCATACTAATAAAGGTGCTGAATTTTTTACGATCAACCAACAGCCAAAATTAAAACTTAATTTTAAAAATTTTGGAGATTTAGTAACTAAGTTGGAATTTGATAATGATATTGGTTTGGGTTATCAAATAAAAGAGTCTTGCGAGGATTATTTTCCAATCATGTTAACTTCTAATAAAGAATTAGATTATGGTACTGGTGTGCCACTCCTCTATCTAATGGAGCATCTGCCAAATACCAAAATTATTAGCATTGGTTATGCAGATTTACCTTATCAAGATCATATAAAATTTGGTGAATTAATTCGTAAGCAAATTAATTTAGCTGATAAACGTGTGGCTATTATAGCTTCAGGAGATCTTTCTCATAAATTACACAAAGATTCCCCAGCTGGTTATTCAGATCGTGCTCAAGAATTTGATCAAACAATTATAAAGTTACTTAATAATAATCAAATTGATGATATTATAAATATAGATAAAAAATTAGTAAGCGAAGCTGGCGAATGCGGATTACGTTCCTTATTAATACTATTAGGTGCTATTAAAGAAATGAATTATCAGCCTGAAAAATTAAGTTATCAAGCACCTTTTGGCATAGGTTATTTAGTAGAAAATTTTGAAATAAAATAAATAATTTTAAAAAGCTCCTATTCGGAGCTTTTTTTATACTCAGCTATTAATTTGAAAAAATATCGCCATCGACCAGCCCCTTGGGCCAACTCTTTAGTGTCATCTAGGCATTTTTCTACATAATTTTTATCATAGTCTTTGCAAATTTTAAATACAGAATTTTTCTTAGATTGGGGAATGTCTAGTTCTTTTATAATAAATAAAGCAAAATCTTGCCACTGATAAGCAGTGGTTCTTTTTTTAGGTGCTTCTTTCTTCTTCTTTTTGAATATATCAGCTATTTGTTGCATATTTGTATATTAACAAAAAAATAGACTTTAGTCATTAATTAGCCCTTACATTGACAAAACATATAATATATAGTATATTAAGCTGTTTTGAAAAAGGTGGTCTATCGCCATAATTATCAAAATATAGTATATTATACATATGTTTAAGATAGCTAAATATCCAAATCCAGTACTTAGAAAAACCGCTAAATTAGTTGGTGATTTTAATGATGATTTAAAAAAGCTAGCTGACAATATGGCTAAAGTAATGTATGAAGATGATGGTATAGGTTTAGCTGCCCCTCAGGTAAGTAAAAGTCTCAGATTAATAGTTGTTGGCTTGGGTTATGGCGAATATAAAACTTACGTTAATCCAGACATTACATTTTTTTCTAAAGAAAAAACAACTACCGACGAGGGCTGTTTATCATTACCAAAAATCTTTGCTAATGTAATTAGACCAAAGAAAATTCATATAAAGTATTACAATCTTGATGGTGAGCTACAAAAAGAAAAGTTAAAAGGTATGGACGCTGTGATATTACAACATGAAGTTGACCATCTCAATGGTATATTATTTATTGATAGAGCTGAAAAAATAAACCAAGGTCAAGAAATACTAGATTCTCTAAAAAAACAACTTGATGACAAAGCAAAATAACACCACGACTTCGCTCAGTGCAAGAATTATATTTTGGGGTACGCCTGAATTTGCAGTACCTTCTTTAGATACTTTAAATAAATTGGATTTAGTATCTTTGGTTGTGACTCAGCCTGATAGACCAGCTGGCCGTGGTAAAAAATTATTAGCTAGTCCAATTAAAGAGTATGCCACTGAAAATAATATTGATATTCTAGAGCCTCAAAATTTGGATGATCATTTTATAAATGAGCTGAAAAAATACCTACCAGCCACTTTTGTAGTAGTGGCCTATGGTAAGATAATTCCACAAGAAATCTTAGATTTATCTGAATTAAAAGCTATTAATATTCATCCATCAATGTTACCAATATTACGTGGCCCATCCCCTTCACAAAGCGCTCTTTTAAAGGGTTTTCAGTCTACAGGAGTATCTTTAATGCAATTAGACAAAAAGATGGACCATGGTCCAATTTTAAGCCAAATAGAGGTAAAAATAGAGCCAAATGAAGACTATATTGACTTGTCTGAGCGATTATCTAAGATTGGAGCAGATATTATTAATAAACATATATTAGATTATCTAAATAACAAGATTACTCCTCTACCCCAAGATGATGAGCAGGCTAGTTTTTGCAAAATGATAAAAAAAGAAGATGGATTAATTGATTGGCAAAAATCTGCACAAGACATTCATAATAAAGTTCGTGCTTTTCGTTTATGGCCAGGGGCTTATACTAAGTTAGATAATTTAGACATTAAAATTTTAAAAAGTGAGGTAGTTGAGGAAAATCTTAAACCTGGAGAAATTAAATTTGATAAAAATAATCTTATAGTTGGCACTGCTGACCAGTCTTTAAAAATATTAGAATTGCAAGTAGCTGGTAAAAAAGCTATGAGTGTTCAAGATTTTATACGAGGTTATAATAGGTATTTAGATAAAACTTTCCAATAAAAAAAGACTCTAGTTTATCTAAAGTCTTTTTTGTTTTAAATTATTTTTTCTTTTCGGTAACCCAAAAGCCTAAATATTTACCAAGCATTAATCTTGTTTGAGCGTCTATAGCTGGTATAGAGCCAAATATTATCATAGTCACAGGGAATATAATCCACTGTAGTAGCATTAGTAAATATCTTAATGGTTTGGTTATTTTTAAACCTCTTTGTTTTGGTGGTATTGGCGGTAAGATAAATACGCTCATTAAGGCAATTAAAATCATACCTACCATTCCTGAACGCATTAAATTCTCTAACATTAAAGGTGCATTTTGAGTTAGAACACTAGTTAGACCTTGTTTTTCAGCTAAGTATAGAGGCAAATAACCCATAATAAATATTAACATTGGTGCGGTAGCCCAAGTGTAGACACCTTCCGTTTGATTCCAAGTATAAATAAATTTTTTACTAGTGGGCATTTTTTTATTTTTAGCAAATTGCCAAACCATATAGGGAAAATGCTCAACTCCATAAGCCCAACGACGCATTTGTTTATATTGATTTACTAAGCTACGCCAAATACCGCCAACATAGACAGTGTTCATAGATACTGGAATATGCATTGGCTCAACTCTATAATCACCATCATAATGTATTAGACATTGTAAAAATATACGCGAATCTTCAGTTACTATATTATTTTGCCAAAAACCAATATCTACCAGTGCTTGCCAACTCATTGAATGTGAAGAAAAAGTAAATAATCTTTCTGGACGAGATAAGTCAGTTAATAGCCAAAAGGTAGTGCCATTAGCTACTACTCTGGTTATTGGATCAGATTCCCAAATATTATTATGATAAAAAGCCATTGGTTGAAAAGAAGCTCGATATGGATTTTTGTGAGAAATAAATTTGTGAGTCAAATAAGCAAAATAATCAGGGTGAGAAATTGTATCTACATCAAAGGTAGAGACAATTAATTTTTTATAATCAAAACCTTGTTCATCAATATATTTTTTAATTTCATAGCCAGCGTGATAAAGATTAGACCCCTTGCCTTTAATTTCGCCTTCTAGGTTATCAGGATGAAGAGTGATAACTATTTTATGAAAAATATTTTGATATTTTTCTTTTATTTTATTAGCTATAGGAGTAAATTGTTCTTCATAACGACCTTCTCCAGCTAAAACTATTATTAATTTTTTTTGATCATACTTAGTTTTTTTAGCTAAATTATCAAAAGTAGTATCAACTACTTCAAATGGTTCTCCAGCGGTTGGTAAAAACACGACATGATAATATTCGCGCCAATGTTTATTATGAGTATGAATTAAAAATTTCCACCAATCTACTTTGGTAGTTTGTCTATATTTATGCCAAGAAAGTAACAAAAATATAAGCATGTAAGTAATGCGTAGGACAAAATAGACATCAAAAACTATAACAAAATATATACCGTGTAAGGGTGAGATGAAAGATAAGGCAATAACAGTAATAAAAGTTAGCCAAACCATCATGCCAGGTATTATTTCTAGACTTCTATATTTATAATAGTTTTTATATTCTTGTTGCATTTTTTTATAAAGTATATTGATCACTTTCTATGCCGACTGCTTCAGAAATATGTTTGAAATTATCATGCTGGATAAGATTTTCTAATTGTTTGTTTATAATATTTACGGCAGTAGGTCCGTTATAAATTAATCCAGTGATTAATTGTACTAAATTAGCTCCGGCTTTTATTTTTTTATAAGCATCATGACCTGAAAATATACCTCCTGTGCCAATTATTTTATATTTACCCTCGCTATATTTATATAAATAGGCAATTATTTTATTTGATTTATCTCTAGTAGGTTTACCAGATATACCGCCTAGCTTATTTTTATTACTTGATTTAAGATTTAATTTAGTTTTATCTTTAGCCAAATTAGAGGCAATAATAGCATCAACTTTATATTTTTTACTTAAATAAATAATATCATCCAGTTGCTCTTTGGACAAATCTTGACCAATTTTAAGCCAAATAGGTCTGTGCTTAGTATTGATGCTTTGAATTTTATCTAAAATTGGTTCAAGTAATTCTTTTGATTGTAAGCCAGTAAAACCATCCACATTTGGACAAGAAAGATTAATAGTAACAATATCAACGTGCTCTGCTAATATTTCAAAACTAGCCTGATAATCATCAGCGGCTTTGTCCATAGATACATTATTGGTTTTAGCAATACTAGCTGATATAAGACTATTTTTTTTCTTGAGTTGTTCAACTATTTTTTTCGCACCTTGATTGCATAAACCATAATAAACAACTAAGCCTTTATCTTTTGGTAATCTCCAAAGTCTGGGTTTAGGATTGCCATCTTGAGCTTGGTGAGTAATAGAGCCAATTTGAGCCCAAGCAAATCCCATAGCTGACCAAGTATTAATAGCTTGACCGTTTTTATCCAAGCCAGCGGCTAAACCAATTGGATTTTTGAAGTATAGTCCAAATAATTTTTGGCGTAGTCTAGGAGAGGTGTAATTTAGTTTAGATTTTAATAGTTTATTTAAAAGTTTTGACCTACTAAAAAAAGATAAGCCCCATAAAGTAAAATCATGAACTTTCTCTGGATCAATTAGAAATAGGATTGGCCTAATTATTTTTTGGTAAAACATTTATTTTATGTTCTATTATTTTATCACTTTTATTAAATAAGAAATCAGCCTTAAATTTTTTACCTTCTAAAAATACAGGGAACCAATATTGATCATCGTCCCACATTTTTTTGTAGGGAATGTTATCTATATCAAACCACTCGGGCTTCATTTCTTCACTTTCTTCAGGCTCTCCTACAAAATTATCGCAGTGAAAAACATGCACCTCTAAATCTTGTTCTTTGTTTTGCCAAGAAAAGTCTATCACAGCTATTTTCTCTAGTGATTTAACTTCAAGAGAACTTTCTTCAAATAATTCACGTCTAGCCGCCTCTTCTATAGTTTCTCCAGCTTCAAGTTTACCGCCAAAGCCATTAAATTTACCCATACCAAAACCTCTTTTTTTAAGACCTAGTAATATTTTATTGTTTTTGGTAATTAAAACTAGAGTTAAAACTGTTTTTTTAAGCGCCATGACATTTTTTATATTTTTTACCTGAACCACCCTTCGGCTTCGCTCAGGACGTCGCGTATATATTATTTATTTACCGTGACAATTTTTATACTTAATCGGTTTGCCATTAGCTTTTTTAGCTCCGCAGTAACAAGGATCATTACGACCAATACGTTTACCAGCTTTATCAGTTGGCTTATTAGAAGTTGCAACATTAGCAGCGGAACGATTAGCTACTTGTTTTTGGAAAGGTTGATAACCTTGTTTTTGTTCTTCAAAAACCTTTTGACTCTCCCCTGGACGAGGTGTATTAGAGCTATTGCCTACAGTATTTCTCTTCAAACTAACTTTAAAAACAGAATAAACTATTTGTTTACGAATAGAGTCTAAAAGTTGATTAAATAGGTTAAAAGATTCACGTTTATATTCTATCAAAGGATCTCTTTGACCATAACCTTGCAGGCCAATACCAGTACGGAGCTTATCCATAGCAGTTAGATGTTCTACCCATAAAGTATCAATACTCTTTAAAACAATACTACGTTCAATAATCTGCATTGGTGTCCAAGTGTCACTTTCTAATTTTACGTTGGCATTTATGTCATCTGTTAATTTGAGATATTTATCTTTAGCAATGGAATGAAGATATTCAATAACCTTATCTCTATTATCATGAGAATTACTTTTTCCATTTTGGCTTAATAATTCTTTTATTTTTGTTTCTTCTTCAGATTCTAAAGCGAAAATTGATTTAAGTGTTTCTAATATTTCCTTTGGATCAAAATCACCAGTATTTTTTTCGCCCAAAGTATGGAATGAGACTACATTTTCAATTTCTTGATTAACATATTCCAAAACTGTGTCTTGAGAAGTTTTAGTGCTTTCATGTTCTTTATCAGAAAATATTTCAAGTAATTGTTGGCGAGAGCCATAAACTACTTGGCGATGTTTATTTATTACATCATCATATTCTACTAAGTGTTTTCTAATATCAAAGTTATGTCCTTCTACTTTCTTTTGAGCAGATTCTATAGAATTAGAGATGATTTTATTTTCTATAGGCATATCTTCAGCAATACCCAACCTATCCATCATATTTTTCATACGATCTGAACCAAAAATACGCATCAAATCGTCTTCCATGGAAATATAAAATTGAGATGAACCAATATCACCTTGACGTCCACTACGACCACGGAGCTGGTTATCTATACGACGTGATTCATGTCGTTCTGTACCTAAAACATGTAAACCACCTAAGTCAATAATTTCAGCACATTTAGTTTTATCCATTGGTGAACCACCTAAAATAATATCTACACCACGACCAGCCATATTGGTAGCTACTGTAACTGCGCCTTTACGACCAGCTTGAGATATAATTTCAGCTTCTTTCTCATGGAATTTAGCATTCAATAAATTATGAGGAACGCCAGCTTTTTCTAATAGTTTGCCAAGTTCTTCATTTTTATCAATAGAAATTGTACCAACTAAAACTGGTTGACCTGCTTCATGACGCTCTTGGATTTCACGGACAATTGCTTTTAATTTACCGCGATAAGATTTATAGATTTTATCTCCTTGATCATCTCTAGAAAATGGTTTATTGGTTGGTATTACTGTAACGTCTAAATTGTAAATTTTAGCCATTTCCTCTGCTTCAGTAGCTGCAGTACCAGTCATACCACCTAATTTTTTATACATTCGGAAGTAATTCTGAAATGTTACTGTAGCTAAGGTCATACTTTCTTTTTGTACCTCTACACCCTCTTTAGCTTCAATGGCTTGATGCAAACCTTCACTATAGCGACGTCCAGGCATCATGCGTCCAGTAAATTCATCAATAATAATTATTTCATTATCTTTAATGACATAATCTTTATCTTTAGCGAATAAAGTTTTAGCTTTAAGAGCTGATTCTATGTGATGGACTGTTTCCATGCCGTGACTTTCGTAGATATTATCTATACCAAGAGATTTTTCCATTTTAGTAACACCCTCTTCAGTTAAGGTGCAAGCCTTCATCTTTTCATCAATATTATAATCTTCATTTTCTTTAAGAATTTGAACCATTTGAGCAAATTGACCATAACGATCTGTGGATTGATCGGCTGGAGCAGATATAATGAGTGGAGTTCTAGCTTCATCAATTAAAACACTATCAACCTCATCAATTAAAGTATAATGTAAACCACGCTGAACTTGTTTTTCAGTATCTTGGGTCATATTATCTCTTAGATAATCAAAACCAAATTCATTATTAGTACCATAAGTAATATCAGCCTGATAAGCTTCTTTTCTTTCTGTAGGGCGAAGATAATCTACATCAATCTTTACTTGAGCTTCTGAATCATCTGAGGAATTAGCATGACTAGGATCATAAATAAAAGCACTATCATGAGCAATAACACCCACTTTAAGTCCTAAAAAGTCATAAACTTTAGCCATCCAAACGGCATCACGTTTAGCCAAGTAATCATTGACAGTAATAACATGCACACCTTTGTCTGATAAAGCATTAAGATAGACAGCCAAGGTTGAAGTAAGAGTTTTACCTTCACCAGTTTTCATTTCAGCGATCTGACCTTGATGTAAGACAATACCACCTAAAATTTGAACATCATAATGACGCTGTCCTAAAGTACGTTGAGCAGCAACTTTTATAAGAGCAAAAGCCGGCACCAGGACATCGTCCAATTTGGTACCGTCTTTTATTTGTTTTTTTAAGTTTAAACTTTTTTCTCTGAGTTCGTCGTCGCTGAGTTTGAGAAATTCTTTTTCTTTTTCATTTATAGCATCAACTTGAGGTTGTAGACTTTTCAAAAATTTTTCATTAGCATCGCCAAACAGCTTATCTAGAAATTTTAACATAGAGGTATTCTAATCTTCCTTTTTCCAAAATTTTAAGGATTTAAATTTTTTAATATTTCTTCTGAGTTTACTAAGTCTTTTATCTTTATTTTTAACTAATAAACGAGCCAGTTTTTCTTGAACGTTATCTACTGCCGCTCTAGCGTCACTGTCTTCTTCTTTTACAAAGATTGATTTTTTATCTGCTAAATTTAATTTAACTTCTACTGTATAAACATCTCCTTTATTATGACGCTGATCTCTTTTTAATTTAACTTGAAAATCAAGAACATTTACTTGATATTTATCTAAATTATCAAATCTAGCTTGTAAATATTGTCTAAAAGGTTCCGTTAAATCAAAATTTTGGCTATAAATTTGAATCTTCATTGTTTTCTTCCTCTTGATAAGATTTATTATCCACTACTTTTTTAACAATTAAAATTACTATTAATAATAGTGCTCCGCCGGCTAACATCAAAAATGTTTTATCTTGATAAAAAGGCATAGTTTCTGCTAATACTTCTTCTTGAGCTTGAGCAACATTAGCTAATAATAGCGCACTAAAAATAAATGTTTTTTTCATAGTTTTGTTGTTTACTCCGCCTTTGGCGGATAATTATTTATATATTAAATGTACCAAATTTAGCAGCTTATCGCAATTATTCTAAAACTGCTTTGATACGTCTAATTCCAGCTGAGGAAGATTGTTCTTTTTTGATGCGGAAATGCCCTAATTTATTAGTGTTATCTACATGAGGACCACCGCAAATTTCATTAGAAAATAAACCAATCTTATATACTTTTATTTTTTCTCCATATTTTTTATCAAATAGACCAATTGCACCCTGTTCTTTAGCTTGAGCTACAGACATTTCTTCATAACGTACCTCTAAACCAAATTTAATTTGTTCGTTTACAATGTCCTCTACTTTTTTCTTTTCTTCTGGAGTCATAGCTTGAGGATGAGTAAAGTCAAAACGTAAGCGTTGTTCATTGATATTGCTACCGCGTTGTTCTACATGATCACCTAAGACATCTTTCAGAGCTTGGTGAAGTAAATGAGTAGTAGTGTGATATTTAGTAGCCATCTCACCATCATCAGCTAATCCGCCTTTAAACATTCCAGCGCTAGCAGTTCTAGATAGTTCTTGATGTTTTTTAAACTCAGCTTCAAATTCTTCTTTGTTTATTTTAATATTATTTTCTTGAGCCAATTCTTCGGTCATTTCTAGTGGGAAACCATAAGTAGAAAATAATATAAAAGCAGCTTTACCATCAATATTTTTTTGTTTAGCAAATTCTTTAAGGCCTTTAGTCAAAGTCTTACTAAATTTTTCTTCTTCTTTTTGTAATTCTGTGCGTATAAAATTTTCATTTCTTTCTAATTCAGGATAATCCATACAATAACCAGAAATAAAAAGTGCTCCTAAACTAGCTATATAACCATCATCTATGTTAATTTTTTTAGCAAATCTAATAGCTCTTCTGATTAATCTACGTAAAACATAACCTTGATCTTTATTAGATGGTGCTATGCCTCTAGGATCACCCATCATAAATACGGCTGACCTGATATGATCGGCTACTATACGGAAAGATTTTTTGTCCTCTTTGTATTTTTTATCAGATAATTTTTCTAGTTGTTTTATAATTGGCTGCCAAAGTTCTGTTAAATAATTATCATCAAAGCCATTAAGCACGGCTAGAGTTCTTTCAAAACCCATGCCAGTGTCTATATTCTTTTGTTTAAGTGCTTCGTATTTACCATCAGCAGTTTTATTATACTGCATAATTACATTATTCCAGATTTCTACCCAGCCTTTATCATTTTCATGAAATACTTTTGGAGCTGGGCCTTTGCCAGTCCAATAAAATATCTCTGTATCTGGACCACAAGGACCAGTCTGTCCAGCTGGACCCCACCAATTTTCTTTTATTTTTTCTATCCTATCTTGGGCTAGGCCTAAATCTAACCAATATTTTTCTGATTCATGATCATACTCTTGTACATCTTGATTGCCTCCAAAAATAGATACAGCTAATTTTTCTTTATCTAGTTTTAATACTTCAGTTAAAAATTCCCAAGAATATTTAATAGTCTCTTCTTTGAAATAATCACCCAATGACCAATTGCCAAGCATTTCAAAAAAAGTATGATGAGTAGCATCCCCTACTTCGTCTATATCGCCAGTTCTAACACATTTTTGGACATTTACCAGCCGTTGACCTTCAGGGTGTTTTTCGCCAACTAAGTAAGGCACTAAAGGATGCATTCCCGCTGTAGTAAATAAAACCGTTGGATCATTTTCTGGAATTAAAGAAGCAGAGCTAATCAAGGAGTGATTTTGGCTCTGAAAATATTCAAAAAAGCTATTTTTTAATTCTTGTGATGTCATATTATTATAATTCAAAAAATTTACTGTTTTTACAGTAAATCTGTATATATTTTAGTAAATTTTAGCTTAAAAGTCAAGTATTTCTCCTCCCCAAATTACTTCTGTAATTTGTTGATTTTCAAAATTTATTGTTATAGTTTTAAAATAATTTTCTACATTCTCTATTTCATAAACTAATTCTACAAACCAACAATTTTCACAGTCATTGGAGCTGGCATTAATTATTATTAAATTAAAACCATTGTCTTCACTATATTTAGGATGATTCAATACAAAATTTTCTGCAAGATCAGCTGAAGTATTTAAATGTCCTATTTCATCTGTTTTTAAAGCCTCTTCATCAATAAGTGTTGGAGATGAACCTTCTGGAGTAAATTCATGATCAACCAGATCCTCCATCTCATCCTGATTATTAATTTCAAGATTTTCTACTTGGTTTGAATTATCAATTGGTTCTACCTCGTTAGCTTCCTCAAATTTGTCATTTGGTTTTATAATATTCTTTACTTCTTGAGTAATTTGTTCAAAGACCTCTAGCTTAACAAACTCTTTTTTAGGACTTAACAAATAAGCTCCAGTTATTAACAAGACTAATATAATTAAGAAAAAAGAAAAGATTTTTATTTTAGACATAATTTTTAGATTAATATATACATTATACATTTTTTAAAGGAAAAGCCCAAGTTTAAAAACCTGGGCTGTTATCAAGGGGTAACTACTGTGCATGGACAATATGGACAATTAAAGTTTAATTGGGTTTGCTCAGAATTGAGTTGTTTTAATTTAACATTATTTACGACTTCCCTGAAAGTAAGTCGTTACTTGAACTTACGCCCATTACAATAGTAGTTACCCCCACTGGTCGTGTAATTTCCCTACAAACTACCTTATTTTTTTGCTGTTAGAAATATCCTACGACCAAAATATCTTGAAAATGATCTAATTACTATTTAATAATAGAACAAAAATAGCTTAATTGTCAATTTTTTGGCTAAATTACCTACAAATCTAAGCTTATAAAACTATCTCTTTTATGCTACAATTATGCTAATATATTTTTAAATAAACTCATGAGAGTACCAATTAGAAAAGGCGGTAAATTTACCCATATCAAATCTGATCCTTATATGACTCAGACTAAATTTGATGAACTTGCCAAGAATTTAGCTAGACTAAAAAAAGATGTTCAGCCTGAATTAGCCAAGGAAGTAAAAAGATTGGCCCTAATGGGTGATTTTTCTGAAAACGCAGCCTATCAAATAGCCAAAGGTAGATTGCGTAGTGTAAATTATAAAATGGAAAAAATTACTAAAGAAATTGCTGGTGCTAATATTATCAAAGAAAATAAAAATAGTCAGATTGTTAGTATTGGACATCGAGTAACTATCAAGTCGGCCAAAGAAACAAAAGAGTATCGTATCTTAGGCTCATCGGAAACTAATCCCGCCAAAGGAACAATCTCACATCAGTCTCCTCTTGGCTTAGCGCTCTTACATAAGCCTCTAGGAGCGACTGTAGAGCTTAAACTAGACAATATAGTAGTTAAGTATGAGATAATAAAGATAGCCTAAAAAAACCGCCTACTTAGCGGTTTTTTTATTTAGTTTTTTGTTTGCTTTGGCTTCGAGCATCACTCTCTTTGCTTCTAGTCTTTTTGGTGTTTTCTTAGAGCGAGATTTTTGTACTCTACCAACAGCATGTCTTCTTTTAGCCATATAGGTATTATTTATATTAATTACAGAAGTATATTAGCTGATTTTACTAATAAAATCAAGGCTTAGGGCTTATTAGTTATAATAAACCAGAATAAGCTCCAGAAAAAGTAGCTATTATAGTAGGCCAAGCAATTATTAGGATAATAAGTGGTATTACAAATAATAACACGCTCAAAACCACGCTCCAGAGAAACATCTTTTTGGCTGCATTTGTAATCTTATAAATCTCATTTACTTTGAGTTCCAGCTCCTCTATTTTTTTGTATAATTGTTCATCCATTACGTTGATATGGGACTTAAGTTTAATAATATTTTATACTAAAACAAGTTCTTTCTTTGCCTTATGTGTATTTCTACACTCACTGCAATATTGTAGTTGATCTTTTTTTTGAGCATTTTGAGTAATTTCAAATAATTTGATAGAAAGTGGTGTAGCCACAGAAGAGGACGGCGATTTACGTCTAGCAATGTAATTAAAAGAAATAAAATGCTGTTTAAAAATCACCTTAACTGGTGATTTTTTGTTTGTTTAGCTAGAACATCCTCTATGTTGCAGTTATCAATAAAAATGCCGGACACTATCTACTATCAGAACTTATTTTAGGGATGGTTTTGAGGAGTTTTTTATACCTGATTTACAGATAGACTAATATTAGTTATGCTTATAACATAAATGATTAATAAAAAATATGCCTGAATTTAAAGAACCTGCTATATCCTCAGCTAATCAGATGGGGCAAGGAAAGTGTAATAAAACAGAACAAGAGCCTAAGATTGTCATAAAAAAATCTAGTGAAGCTCCTCCAGAAGTAAAAGCTAACCCCTTCTATGATGCAGAGTGGTGGGGACGAGCAAATTCTCCTGATGATATATATCTGCCAGACTCTGATGAGGCCCTATCTTTTGCAATTGCTGCACACGAAATTGGCCATCTAATAGCGCGGGGGAAACGACTTGATACTGGTATAGACAATTTTGAAGCTACACTTGCCGAAGAACAAAGAGCCTGGGATATGGGTTGGGAATATATACAAAAATATCTTGGTGAATATTACGAAGACTCTCCAGAAGTAATCCCGACCATCGAACAAGCATTTCAAGAAATACGAAATATTCTAATGCAAATAACTAAACTGAGCGAAAGTATGTACTCTGGCCCTGGCTCCTTGGAAGAAAAAAGAGAACTGCTTTTATCCGAAAACGGAGAAGACATTAGAAAACTTATTGAAGATATGAAAAAAGAAAAAATTAACTTAAAGCCTGAATGGGACAGATTTACTACTATTGTAGAAAAAGCTGTAAAAGATATAATTTCTGATAATGTAACGCAAAAATAAAAACAACTTAATTAGCTATGATAAGTACAATTAATAAAAATTTATTTTCTAAATTATATGAGTGAAAAAAAATTAAAAAGAGGAATATATTCTGACATAAAAGTAATAGATTTAGGTAACAAAGAATTAATTTTTGTAGCAGGACAAATTGCTAGAGATAAAAATGGAGCAATAGCCCCAGATAATATAGAAGTACAGACTGAATTTATTTTTCAATCTATTAGCAAAATTTTAAAAGGAGCTGGCTCTTCTTTAGATGACGTAGTTAAAGCAGTAATTTATTTAACAAATATAGAAAACTTCTTAAAGATTTCAAAAGTTAGAGATAAGTACTTCGAAAAAGCAAAGCCTGTAAGTACTCTAGTAGAAATTGGAGCTACAACCAGGCCAGGATGTAATATCGAAATAGAAGTGACAGCTGTTAGAAAAAAATAAAACATTTTTAAAAATAAAAATCACCTTAACTGGTGGTTTTTTGTTTATTAATTCGATTCCCCTCAGGGTTAAATAAAAAAATAACACTAATATTAGTGTTAAATTTTCTAGAACTCCTTACGCCTGCCCTGAGCAAAATCCTGAGTTTATCAAAGGATGAGTCGAATGGGGAACCTTGGTTATAAATTTGTAATATCTATTTCTGCAAAACTACTTACAATATAATCTGCCGGATAATCTTTTCTTTTATCATTAACTAAACCTATGCATTTCATTCCTGCATTTTTAGCTGCCCGCATACCATTAACACCATCCTCTATAACAATACAATCTTCTGGACTTACTTGTAATTGCCTGGCTGCTTCCAAAAAAATGTCTGGTGCTGGCTTGCCGTTAGAAACTTCTGTGCCACTTACTTTTACTAAAAAATATTCTTCTATGCCTAGTTCATTCAAAACTAATTTAATAAATGGCTTTATAGATGCAGATGCAACCGCCAGTCTATAATCATTATTATAAAGAATCTTAATAAAATCCACAGAACCCGAAATTTCCTTTATTGTACCTTTAGCTTCTGAAAAAATCATTTCCCACTTTTCTTCGGTGACTTTTTCTAAATCAACTTGTTTTCCAAAATCAGAAAAAACTTTTGGAAAAAATTCTTCATCTGAAACACCTGCGTACTTTTCGGTTATTTCATCAGCCGATAATTGTATCCCATATTTATTTAACAATTTTTCTTCGTTGTTTGCTTGCAAATTTTGGGTGTCAGAGATGACACCATCCATATCGAATATAAAAACTTTCATAATTTAAGTATACAAAAAAACGCCTATAAAGGCGAATTTTATTTACAGGTTATAAAACTGTACGTTTGGAACTCCTTACGCCTGCCCTGAACAAAATCCTGAGTTTATCGAAGGATGAGTCGAATGGGAACCCTGGTTATACGTTTATTTATCTTTTAACCATGTCTCTACTAGGTTGACTTTTTTATTCTGACAGTCAATCTCTGCTTTCACTCCTAATGGTAAAATTAGTTGCGGATCAGTGTGACCAATATCAAAATTAGCCACAACTGGTAAATTTGGCTTATTAAATTCTTTTGAAATAATATTAATTATTTTATCTTCTAATTCTTTTTTTTCATCATCTGAGTAATCTCTTGCACGTGAAAAAATAAACCCACTTATTTGATCAAATACGCCCAACATCCCATAGTTTCTTAAAACATGATCTACATAATGTAATGATGGTTTTTCTTCTGATGTCTCAAGAAAAAATATTTTATTTTTCCAAAATTTTTGCGAAGGCCAAAATTTTGTTGCCTTCATCATTTCTAAAACTTCAATACAGCCACCAAATAGCTCACCCTGAACCCTTGTGTCCCCTTGAAGCCAGTGCCAGCCGTCATTATTTTTTAATTGATTCACTTTTCCTAAATTTTTTTTGTTTGCCCAATCAGGGTAACCATCGGAATATTTTTCGTAAGCCTTGTATTCATAATTATCTCCTGGTTCAAAAAGTATTTCTCTAACATGAGCTTTAAAATTTTCTGGCAAACTGTTCATTTGCGAAAAACCAGCCATAATTGACGGTCCATAAAAACTAATAAGTCCCAACAAAGAGGCAAACGTGTGAAGCGTTGAAGTGTCCGAATAGCCAATTAATATTTTTGGATTATTTATAATAATATCTTTATCTAGAAAGGGTAAAATACGTACCGAATCATCACCACCAATTGAGGTAAAAATAGCTTTGACCTCAGGATCTGCAAAAGCATCATTAATATCTTTTGCTCTAATACGCGGATTATCCCTTAAAAAAGTTGGCTCCATTCTAGTTGTTGGGAATTCTTTAATTTGCAAACCCCAGCTCTTTAATATCTTGAGGCCATTTTCATATACGTGTGTAAATACGCTTGGCCCTCCCCAAGATGGAGACAAGACCGCTACTGTATCACCAGAATTTAATTTTCTTGATTTTTTATATTTCATATATTAAGTATACAAAAAAACGCCTACTAAGGCGAATTTTCTGGAGCTCCTTACGCCTGCCCTGAGCAAAATCCTGAGTTTATCGAAGGATGAGTCGAATGGGGACCTTGGTTATAAATTAATCTAAAAAACTATTTACCTTGCTCTTTAACAATAAATACCAATATAATAACAAATGTAACAATTCCTAATAGATATAGATTCTCAGATCGTACTCCTATAAGATGAAGAAAGCTCGCAACTACAGCAATTAGCAAAAAATAAACTATTGGATTTCCAAAAATTTTCTTGATATTCTTTCTATCTTCTACAATTGTGGCTATTAGAACACCGCCAAAGAATAAAAAAAATAAAATTACTATTATATAATCGAAAATCATATATCTACTTTAATAATTATAGAGATATTCGTTTAAAGAATGATTTACGAGCACGCCTTGTAATATCAGAAGATTTCCTTAAGGCTCCAGAAAAATATCCTCTAAAAAATAAAACTTCTACCCGTTTACCAAGTTTTTTAGTATTTTCTAATGCGCTTGTAAAGTCGCCATCATTAGAAACAAGAACAACCGCATCACATTCCCCTAGAGCAGCATGCGCCACCATATCTGAACAAATCTGAGTATCAACATTCTTTTCTTGTGGTTCTGATTTACCTCCCTGCAAATACCCGTATTTAATTTCTACCTTGTCCAATTTATCCACTGCTGAATAATATTTACTTGCCATTGCATGCCTATTTCTACTCTCGTCACTTTCGCTAAGTAGCCATGCTGGCGGTGGTACACAATAAAAATAGACTTTACCTAATTCCCTTGAACCAACAAGTGATTTTGATAATTCTAAAGGATCATACATTTGAACCCAATAAGAATCCTCTAAAGATTCGTTTATCTTCCTAATGTTTTTAAAAACATTGCTATTATCTATGTATACATTGACTTTCATTGTGATGTGGTATTATTTTGAGTATAACAAAAGAGGGCTTTCACCCCCTCTCGTTGCTTATCCTCGCCGAAGCAAAAGATAAGGATTTCTTAATCTAAGTTTTACATGAAAGAGATTATTTGTCAAGTAGTTTAATACGTAAAAAATAACCCCTGAGGATTAGTTTTCATTTTTAGGTTATAAACCCAGGTGTCTGGAGCTCCTTACGCCTGCCCTGAGCAAAATCCTGAGTTTATCGAAGGATGAGTCGAATGGGAACCATGGTTATAAATTAATTTCTTTTTTATTACCAATTAATTCTACTTCATCATCTTTAACTAGTAGAGCCTGCTCATCATTTAAAATTTTTACTTGATATTTGGTATTTTTAATGGCATCTATAAGTATTTTTTTGTTCTTTGGATCATAATGTACAGACATTAAGAACGGAACATAATTAAGCCCTGTCAAATCTTTTAAACTATACCTTGGTTTACTGTCTGTTTTCCATGTGGCCATTTCAATGGTAGGACACATTATATAGCTACCAGCACTTGAACCCACATATACAATGCCTTCCTCTATCAATTTACGAAGTGTTTTATCAAAACCAGATTCTTTGATAACCTTCAATAGATAAAAAGTATTACCTCCTTCTATATAAATAGCATCCTTATCTTTTAATTTAGCTAATAATTCATCTTGATTTTGCCCCTCAATATCAATTTCTTCAAAATCCCAACCCATCTCAATCATACTATCCCTGCGTATCTCTAAATATGATAAATCATCAATAACTTTAGCTGCTGTCGTAATCCAGGCTACTTTTAAATCGCTACCTTGTTTACCAATTATCTCTGGCAAAAATTTGCTGACAGTTTTTCCACTTGATGTTAATAATAGAGTTTTCATAAATTAATATTATCAAAAAATGTCAACATTGGCGAATTTTATACAAACAAAAAAACAAGTATTAAACTTGCTTTCTTGTGGAGCTCCTTATGGACCTTGGTTATAAATAAAAAGTACCCAATTATAATATAATTGGGTACCCTAACTAAACACTTTGTATCTTAACTGTATTGTCTATTTTTTTAATTAATGCTTGCAATACTTTTCCAGGGCCAATTTCTGTAAAACTATTAGCGCCATCAAAAATCATATTCCTTATAGTTTGGGTCCACCTTACAGGCCGAACAAGTTGTGCAACTAAGTTTTGTTTTATTTCATCGGGATCAAGCGATGGACTAGCACTTACATTCTGATATATTGGGCAAATAGGGCACTTGAATTTTGTGCCTTCAATTACAGTCCTAAGCTCCTGCTCAGCTACCTGCATCAATGGCGAGTGAAATGCTCCGCCAACTTCCAGCTGAATTATTTTTCTTGCGCCTTCTTTTTTGAGTTTAACAATGGCAATATCTAGATTGACCAGCTATAAATTTTGATTTATCTTTTTTGATATATTTTTTAATATTACTTAAAAAGTGAACTAATCATAGCAAAAAATTCTATAATTGTCAATAATACCCAATAAAATAAGGTGTTTTGAGGTGTTAGGGACTATAAGGCATGATTAGAGCCTTTTTTGATAAGAAATCTTGACATATATCTAAAAATTGGTTAGTTTTACTTTAAATAAACATAATATATTGTCCTTTCACAAAAGAAAAAGTCACTCATTTTACAACCACAATTTTAACAATTTAGGAGGTGTGCAATGTTTACAAGCCTGACATCAGGCATCTTACTGGAGCATAGCTCCAGATTGTTTCGTACTTATAACCGAAGGAGTAGCCATGTCTAGATATCCCTACCTTCCGGTCATCCACACGGATGACGACAATCGTCTTGAAATGAACTCTTTCCGTCACGAGCTCTTGAGAAACCTAATACTCCCTACTTTCCATAGTCCTTCTACTATAGTCGTGGAAGATCCTATGACTGTGGTAGCTCGAGAAGAGCCCAAGTTGGTTATTGACCTTTACAAAAAGGGTCTCGAGACCAAAGAGCGAATGCATTATTTAGATGTTGCTTCTTCTCTTAAACAAAAGCGTGATGATGTTCTTTCGCAGTTGGCGTCTGACCACTCTAAGCTTTTGGCTCAAGCGGTTGTATCTCGTCCTGACATGAATACTTTTGAGGTTGAAACCGAAACGCCATTCGAACAGTCCTTGTTCGATAGAGTTTTCAGAATGGGTACCAGAAATCTGAGCCTCAAAACTACCTTGAAACTCAGTTAAATCAGGAGGTCTATAATGAAGCACTCAAGTAGCACTTCGTATGCAACTCCTTGGTTTGTCTGGCTAGTCTTTCTGATTGCTTCTCCTATAGTCATAATTTGGGGCCTACATGTGGAAGAGCATACAATTACTCTGCATTGGCGTTTTGATTATGATACTCGAATGAAAATTGCACAGGCAATTCAGCTAATCGGGTTCTTGCTACCCTCTGTGGGCATTGTGGTTGCTCTTATTTTGCGACGCAAGGCTAAAAAGAAGGTAAGTTCTTTAGGTCTTGAATCTGCGAATCAAGTAGCTGGAGCATGGGAAGCTAATCGTGAATTGGATGATCTCAGGAAAATGCAACTCTCATTTACCATTCCTCATGGGAT
>JABHYW010000036.1 GCA_018656655.1 Candidatus Komeilibacteria bacterium
CTTCATATTTTTACCTTTGTCATTTCGACTGAGCGTAGCGAACGGAGAAATCTAGATCTCTCCACTTCGGTCGAGATGACAGTAATAATTTTTATTTTTACTTAGAAATAGTTTTTATTAAATGATCTAGTTTATGACCTACTTTATCCCAGGTATAATTAGCTAATACTTTTTCTCGACCAGCTTTACCATATTCTTTGGCAATCTTAGGATTATCTAATAAATACTCAATCATATTAGTTAAATTATCTACATCACCTGGTTTTACTAAGAGTCCAGTTTTTTGCTTATCTACTACTGAACGAACGCCTGGTAAATCGCTAGCTATCACTGGCACTCTAGAAGACATTGCCTCTAAAGAAACAATACCAAAGGCCTCTGACTTATCTATAGATGGCAAAACCAACATATCAGCTATACTATAAAATTTTGGCAATAAATCATCGGGTACAAAACCAGCGAAAATAATTTTTTTACCTAAACCTAAACTATCAACCATGCTCTGATAAGTATTCTTTAAATCTCCTTCGCCAATAATAATTACTTTATAATCATCTCTGGCTTTAATTTTTTTGATAGCCTGAATCAATATATTAATACCTTTAAAATAATGAGCCTTATCAAGTCCGCCAACAAATAAAATTGTTTTTTTACCATGCAAATCATATTGCTTGATAATGTCTTTATTTCTATAACGAGGTTTAAAAAGTAAGTGATTAACACCAATTGGAATTTCTACAAACTTTTCTGGTTCAGCGGCTAATCTATCTTTAATGGCAGAATTTCTAGCATAATCATATGAAGTTACAATAATTTTATCAGCTCTGTCTAATATTTTTGGCGTAACGTTATTACGGTGCCATTCAAAAAATTTAGACATCAAACCTTTACCGAAAACATCCATGTGATAAGTAACTACTAGGTTAAGGTCTTTTATTTTATCCAAAAAATAAATAATCTCAGCTCCACCAAAAAATGGATAGTGTAAGTGGATAATGTCATACTTTGGTAGTTTATAAAAAAGCTGCGGCAAAATACCAGCGTTCCCATATTTAAACCAAGCTCCCAGTCTTTCTACTTTAAAAGGATATTCATCGGCATGCGAAATACCGTTTTTATACTTAGTAGTAAAAACAGTTACGTCATGTCCTAGGGTAGTCAAAGACCAGGCATTATAATATGCCACGTTACCCATACCAGCCTTATAAGGCGGAAAAGTTGATGTTACTTCTGCTATTTTCATTATTACCAAAAAATAAATAATCTAATAATTTGCCAATAGGCAAAGAAAAATACATTAGCGATTTTCAACAAAATCATATTAAGTGGTTGGAATAAAATCAAACCACTAAATTTATTAACCACTTGCCGGTCACTTCTTTTTCTTTTGTTTTGAATATATTTTCTCTTTTCTGTCAAAAGCTTAATCTGCTTTGCTGAAAATAAGAAAGCGTAGGATTTTATTTTTTGCCAAAATCTTTTATTAATTAAAGCAAAGCCTAGTTGACCTAATTCCATAATAAACCAAGCTGGAAAAATCAAAATCAAAGTACCTAACTTATAATTTTTTAGCATAATCCATAATCTATTTCTTTCAAACCAAGAAAATTGTCTCATGCTACGATTAAATTCATATTTATGATAAATAACACTACTAGGAATTAAATAATTATCGTAGCCTAGCATATTCATAGACCAGCCAAGATCTAAATCCTCTAAATACATAAACATAGTCTCATCAAAGAGATAACCCAAATCTTCTAAGGCTTCCATAGATATAAAAGCTCCTGCTCCAGAGGCATAATTTATTTTAGAAATCTTTTGCTTATTTTTATCTATCTGATTTGAATCTTTACCATAACCGAAACCTAGATAATGAATAACATTACCAATAGTATTTATCTTTTCTTTGTCTGGCCATAATCCAAGTTTAGATTGTAGAGAGCCAAATTTATTTTCTTTAGCAAAATCATAGAGAGGTCTTAAAAATCCATTAGTAACTACGGTATCCTGATTTAGTAAATAAATATAATCAGCTTTATTTTTTTTGGCATATTCGTAACCAACATTATTACCCCCTACAAAACCAAGGTTCTCTTCATTTCTAATAATCTTAACTCCCGGATAAGTTCTAGCTAAATCAGCCGCACTGCCATCATCAGAATGATTATCCACTACTAAAATCTCCACATCAACATCTTGATATTTTTCTTCCAGTAAAGTAGGCATTAAATCTGGCCAATATTCTTTACCATTATAGGAAACTATTATTATTACAATTTTATTCTTTAACATTTTTTATTGCATCCTCTCTTACTACTTTTGTAATTTCTTCGTCCATTTTATTCAAACGAACAAAAATTTTAAAAATCATATAAAATATAGCCAAAATAGATATATAAACTACTAAATCAGCCCCCCTACCAATACCTAACCAAGTTGCTAAATAAGTAGTGCTATCAGGCAACCAAAAAACGATTAAAACTGCAAACCATAAAAGTAGCCAGATTAAAAAAGCTACCAGTGATATTTTGTTCTTTTGCTTTTGCAAAAATAATTTAAGTAG
The DNA here is from genome assembly GCA_018656655.1 of Candidatus Komeilibacteria bacterium. Lineage (GTDB taxonomy): Bacteria > Patescibacteriota > Patescibacteriia > UBA1558 > GWA2-36-10 > XYD1-37-29. The sequence continues at coordinate 2,567 of JABHYW010000036.1, forward strand.
TATAAAAACTATAAAAATAGTAACTACAATTTGTAAATACATCATTTGCTTATTTTAGAAAATAAAATGTCTTTTAAAATTTTAAAACCATGACTCATACTTTGACCAAACTCATGATAAATAACTGTAATCGGTACTTCTTTTATTTTTAATTTATATTCAAAAGCTTTGGCCATAATTTCAGAACAATGGGCCTTACCATCTTGTTCAATATTAATACGCTCGGCAACTTCTCTAGTCATAGCCCTAAAACCACTTTGTGGATCGCTAGTTTTAATGCCTAAAAAAACTCTATTAACTAAACGAGCCAACGGAAAAATTACTTTTTTCTTCAAAGTTGGTATGTCTGATTTTTTATCCAAAAATCTTGAGCCAAAAACTATATCATAATTCTCTTCCAAAATTGGACGAATCACATCGGCTATTTCTTTACTTAAAAATTGTCCGTCAGCATCAAAATGAACTATCAGATCAGCTCCTTTAGATAAAACATATTGATTGCCTGTTTGTAGCGCAGCCCCCTGATCACGATTAACCTTATGTCTTAATAAAGCGACATTTGAATAAGTAGCGACTATTTCAGAAGTATTATCAGTTGAGGCATCATCTACCACTACTATTTTATAAGGCAAAAGAGACAGATCGTTCAATACCTGTCTAATTCTTTTTTCCTCATTATAGGCTGGTATAACTACAAAAATATCCATTATTTATCTTCTTTAAACCAACGATAAGTTAATTCTAGACCTTGTTTAAGATCATAAGTTGACTTCCAATCTAAGTCAGTACCTACTTTAGCAGAATTAAGGCATGATCTTTTTACTTCTCCAACAATAGCCTCACGATGTTCTACATTAATATTATTTCCAGATATTTCTTTGACAGATTCAATTAAATCAAGCAAAGAATTTTCCTGACCAGTACTAATATTATAAACTCCTTCAGCTTTATCTAAAAATTTAATGAAAGCATGCACTAAATCAGCTACATAAATATAATCTCTAGTTTGTTGACCATCACCATTAACATAGAAAGTTTTATTTTTTATAGCGTCATCCAATAATATGGCAACTACACCAGCCTCTCCTTGTGGATCCTGTCTTGGGCCATAAACATTAGCTGGTCTAAGTACAGACCACTTTATCTTATCTTGACCCAAAATGGCTAAATATTTTTCAAAAGTAAGTTTATTAAGAATATAAGGTGACATTGGCTGTTCTGCACCAGATTCATCAGTCGGCAAATTATCTGTATCGCCGTAAATTCCACCAGTAGATACAAAAATAAATTTCTTTACTTTATTTTTTATGGCTTGATTTAATATATTAAGACCACCAAGAATATTTATCTTAGCATCTAAGACTGGGTTTTCTAAAGAAACCCTAACATTTTTTTGAGCTGCCAAATGATATATAACATCTGGTAAAAAATCAGCTACTATCTCAGCTAATTTTTCATCATTAATATCTAAAAC
>JABHYW010000037.1 GCA_018656655.1 Candidatus Komeilibacteria bacterium
AGCAGTGAGCCTAAAATATTTCAAATAAATAAAAGTATTTAGTAATTTTAATGTTTATATAACTGGGGTCGTAGTTCAGTTGGTTAGAACGCCTGCCTGTCACGCAGGAGGTCGAGGGTTCGAGTCCCTTCGATCCCGCCATTAATTTCAAGGTTTTTAGACCTTGTTTTTTATTCTCAGGTTCGCCCAGCATACGCTGGACTAAAGAGTCCTTGACCGGCGAATGCCGGTACTTCGATCCCGCCACTTTTTATCGCCATTCTGGCGATTTTTTGTTATAATTAGTCTATGAAAATACTAACGATGAAAAATATAGCCATACCTCTTGGCGTTTTGTGGGTTCTATTAATCATAGTTGCAGCAGCAGGTTATGAGGAGTCTATGATTATGACTGTTATTGGTGTGTTAATGGCCGTAGGAGTAATTTTATTAATTATAGCTTTTTTTATTGAAAGTAAAGAAATTAAACGAAGACAGAAAAAAAAGAAAATAGAGACACCCACTTTGAAGTCGGAAAATAATACGAGGTTAGTAGGTAAAGAAATTAATTCTAAATATTTATTTATTGGTACAATTATAGCAATGTTTATAAGTCCTTTTTTAAGAGATGGTTATTTCGGATTTATGATTGTATATGCAGCATTAATATTAAATGGAATTTCTACTTTTAATGCTTTAATAAAGTGGACGACAGGAAAAAAGATAGACAAGAGAAATTTAATTTTATCAGCATTATTTGTTATTATTTTTGTTATCATTAGTTACATTTATTATCCAGAACAAATGAGAGATTATTCAAATCGTTATTAATTATTATAAAATTATAAATGCAGTATATAAATTGGAAAAAGATTGGGCCATACTTAATAATGTTGGCCGCTATATTATGGGCTTTAGATGGGATATTACGTAGATCTCTTTTTTCTTTACCACCAATTACTATAGTTTTTTATGAACATTTGATTGGTCTACTTATTTTGTCTCCTTTTTTATTTAAGAATATAAAGAAATTAAGCTTTAGTAAAAAAGAATGGGGAGCTTTATTATTGATCAGTCTTTTGAGTGGTGTTCTAGGCACTTTGTGGTTTACTACAGCTTTGATTAAGGTAAATTTTATTTCTTTTTCTGTTGTCTTTTTACTTCAAAAATTACAGCCGGTATTTGCTATGCTTTTTGCTGTAATATTTCTTAAGGAAAAAATTAGTAAAAAATATTTAATCTGGGCAATTTTGGCCTTAGTATCTGCTTATTTTGTAACATTTAAAGATGGTTTAGTAGGCTTTAATACAGGTGATCAAACAATGATAGCCGCTCTATTTGCTTTAGGAGCCGCTTTTGCCTGGGGATCATCTACAGCATTTTCTCGTTTTGCCCTACTTAGAAAATCAAATACCGTAGTGACTGGTATGAGGTTTTTAATTACCTCTATATTAGCTTTGGGCTTTGTATTTATATTAGGTCAACAAAGTAGTTTAGGAACACCTACTAGTAGTCAATGGGGGCGTTTTGTTATTATTGCCTTTAGCACAGGTATGGTGGCTTTGTGGATTTATTATAGGGGATTGAAAAATACTCAAGTTAAAGTAGCTACTATTTTAGAACTGACTTTTCCATTTTTAGCTGTGATTATAGATATATTTTTGTATAAAAATTTCTTAGCTCCTAGTCAGTATATTGCGGCAGTAGTTCTTCTATTTGCTATGTATAAAGTATCTCGTCTTAATACTGCTTTTGATAAAATATATAGCACTAATGTAATTGGGGGAGCTGGCCGAGGAAAAAGGTTGGGGTTTCCAACTTTAAATTTTATTATCCCAAGTAATTTTGAACACTCTTATGGTGTCTACTGTGGTTCAGTGATAGTAAATGGAAATAAACATAAGGCGGTTTTTCATTATGGGTCAATTCCAACTTTTGCTGATAAAAGAAAATCATTAGAGGCTTATCTAATTTCAGGCGAGCATTTAGAAGAAATTCCAGATGAACTTTCTTTTAGGTTTGTGGCTAAACTTAGAGATGTAGAAAAATTTTCTGCCAAAGATAAATTGGTAGCCAATATAGAGAATGATATAAAACAAGCTAAAGAAATTTTAAATAAATGATTTCTGTAAAACAAAAAAAACAACTTCTATTTTTACTTTTAGCTGCTTTATGGGGTTATCTGATATTTTATCTTTCGGACACTCCAGAGTTAGCTACTGACTTGCCTTATAAATATGATTTTATACTACGTAAGCTGGCCCATATATTTGTATTTATGGTTTTAACCTATCTAATTGCTTCTAGTATGGACAGTCAGCAGAGGCATTATTTACTTTTTGTAATTGTGGCTGCTATTGTTTATGCCTTTGTGGATGAGTTACATCAAGTTTTTGTACAGGGTAGAGTAGGGTCTGGTCAAGATATTTTAGTAGATTCAATAGGTGTTTATTTAGGAGTGTGGCTCTATAAGATGCGACCGCCTAAAAAATTATTAAAATTTATAAAATAAAAAAACCGCCCGCGTCAGACGCGGGCGGTTTTAAAATATAAGTTTATTTTTTGATTTCAGCGACAATTTTAGCAAAAGTCTTTGGGTCATGTTCAGCAATCTGAGATAATACTTTTCTATCTAATTCGCATTTTTTAACTTTCATAGCATGAATAAAAGTAGAGTATTTCCAGTCTAGTTGACGAAGAGCAGCATTTAGCTTAGTTTGCCATAATCTGCGGTTAACTCTCTTTTTATTGCGCCTATCGCGCATAGCATGCTTACCAGCGTGTAGAATAGCTTCTTTAGCTGCCTTTAATTTATTTTTACGGCCCCATTTATATCCTTTAGTTTTAGCAAGGATATTTTTTCTTCTTTTGACATGTGTGGTGCCTCTTTTTACTCTTGGCATAGTATTTTACTTTCTTTAGAAATTATAAATAAGGTAACAGTTTTTTAACTGCTTTTACGTTAGCGGATGATATTTTTTTATCACGTCTTTTATTTTTAGTAACTTTTGAGGATTCTCTAGCATTAAAATGATTCTGTCCACCAGCTCTAATAAGAATTTTTTTCTTACCAGTTATTTTTACTCTTTTCTTGATTAAATTCTTAGTTTTTAATTTCGGCATATTATTAATGAAATTATTTTTTAGTGATTACTACGCTTAATACAGCTCCTTGTTGGGCTATATCATTATCAAATTTATGTTCACCTTCTAGATTTTCTACAAATTGTTTTATTACTTCTTTAGCTTTATCTTTGAAAGCATAAGCTTTTTCTCGGCCTTTTAATCTTAACTCGATTTTAACGTTATGGCCTTTAGCTAAAAATTTTTCTACTTGTTTTTGTTTTACCAACATATCATGTTGGTCAATCTTTAATGACAATCTTACGCCTTTAGTTTCAATTCGTTTAACTTTCTTTTCACTACGACTTTGTTGAAACTTAAATTTACCGTAATCGATAATTTTACAAACAGGCGGCTTGGCTATAGGGGAGACTTCTACTAAGTCCATTCCTTTTTCAATTGCCAAGTTAAGAGCTTGTTCAATTGGCATTATGCCTAGTTGACCGTCTTCATCACTAATAACTCTAACTTCTTCGGCACGTATTTGTTTATTAATCCAATACCTCTTAGTGACAACTTTTGGTTTGTTGCGTCTCTTAGTTCTAATAAGTTTGTCTTAACTTTTTAAATAATGGTTCCGACTGAATCCTTTAGGGATTAAGGTAATTTTACGTAAACTGCCCTTCGGCTATGCTCAGGGCATTCGTCTCGTTCTAACTGGTCGAAGACCATGAGCGAGAAGTAGTAAAACTACTACGAGTCGAATGGTGGAGATGAGGGGTATCACACCCCTGTCTGACAAATTTCACAATACATTTCTACAAGCTTAGTTAATTTTGTTGTTTAAATTATTGACTCTAAAAT
>JABHYW010000038.1 GCA_018656655.1 Candidatus Komeilibacteria bacterium
CTGGATCACCTGCAAATACAGTAGAAATACTACCGTTATTAGCAGTTCCATCTTCAGTTACATAACCTCTCAAAGTATAATACTTAGTAGCACCAAGCGCTATAACTCTATGTTCTAGAGCTGGAGCAGCAGTAGTATCATCATTAACATCTAAGTAAACTTCTAAGATGGCAACTTGACCAGTCTCATGAGTTACTGTGATGTCACTACCCTTAGCAATAACATTACCTAGGCTACTTGATGAATCAGATTCATATAAGTAGTATCCAGAGTCTGTTAGGCTTTCAGAACTTGTAGAAACACCGAAGGTGAATTTGTACAAGCCAATAGGGCCAGTAGAATCAGCAGTTACGCTGAATTTCTTTAGATTATATGTACCACTACCTGAGATATTATCACTACCAGTGAAATCAACTTGAGCTACAGTTGGTAGACTCTTATATACTGAGAATGTATTGAAGGCAGTGCCTAATCCACTCTTAGTAATAGAACTTGAACCAACAGCAGTACCGTCAACATCAACATTTGATAGTAATACTCTAACACCAGCAGCAGAAGAAGCTGGAGATGCATCACTTAGACCAGCAAATGTAGCTTTAATTACGTAAGTAGATTCTTCATTTACGGCTAAGCTCATTCCAGTTGGGGTGATAGTAGCGTTAGCTGCATTTACAGAAACACTATTACCAACTTGTACACCTGCTTCAGTGTATAATCCCAATGAAGTAACTTCGTCTTGGTTACCTATAATACCACCATCAGGATCCTGAATAGTGAATCCTAGATAATTAAAGTTCATTCCTTCATATTTGGCTTGTAGAGTAACTCTACCTACTTCTACAGTAGAATTAGCTACAACAGCAGCTGAAGCTGGATCTGTAGAAACAGCAACATTCAATGTACCACCTGTAGCCAAAGTCATAGATTGACCATCAGCACCTGTGATAGTTGGAGTTACTGTTTGAGCATCAGAGTCAACAGCTGTAACACCGCCACCTTGTAGACCTACTGCAAAACTACCAGTTGAAGTACTTGTACCAACGTCTGCTTTTACAGTCACAACTTTTGTTTCTCCAGCTGGGATAACTAAAGCGTTATCAGTTAGAGTCAAAGTTGTTGTTGAGCTTCCGCTCAAAGTAGTACAAACGTTTGAAGAACTACATGTAGTAGATTCAGCATTAATATCTATTTCAGTATCACCTTCCCACAATGTCCAACCAGACAATACTGCTGGATGAGAATTTGTAGTTTTTAGTGTTGGCTTAATAGCTGTAATTTCTACAGCATCACCAGATGTACCTCCGTCAAACACGTATTTGGCAACTACAAAATCTTGAGCGCCAGATACAACTGTTTGAGCAGCTGGATCAGTTGATACTGTTACTGTTGAAGCAGCAGATTTAACAGTCAAAGTTGTTGACTGTGTAGCACCGGCTGGAGTAGCAGTAATAGTGTTACCAGTAATATCACCCTTCATGACAATAGTACCAGCAAAAATACCAGCTTTAATAGTATCATTAGCTGTCCAATCACTACTTAGATCACCTTTTACAGTATAAGTAGTTTCACCAACTGGTACAGTAATTGTATCAGTTGTAGTAGCAGTAGCAGAATCAGTTGTTGCGTTACTACCAGTAGCATAAGTTGGATCCATTGGACCAGCTACAGCATTACCATCTTCATCATAAACAGTTACGTTTGTGATATCTGATGTATAAGTAGTACCAGTAGTTACAAAATCAAAGTTCCAACCAATTGAAGTAATGTTCATAGCTTCACCTTTGGCAACAAAATTGAATTTACCTAAAGTGACGTCTGACAAACCTTCAGTTACGTTTGTTGGAGCAACTGCAACAGATTCAACTCTAATTGAACCATTACCAATAGTAGTATCATTGGCATCAAAATATGGCTCTGAAGAGTTTGGATAAGTTGGTAAAATCATATAACCATATGTATCACCTGTTACAGTGATGTCAGCTTGTTTGTCAATGTCATAGGAAATTGAACTTCCTGAACCATTGACAATGTCAGCTCTTAGGTCAAATGTTACGTTCTTACCTTTTTCAATAGCAACAGCTAGATCATTAAAATCTAAAGCATCGCTAGAAAGTGATTCCATTGTTTCTACAACTTCACCAGTATTTGTATTTACTAATTCAACATTAGTCAAATCTTCTGGATCAGAAGAACCATTGTTTGTGAAGATAAGTCTATCAAGAGTTAAATCTTCAGCTGAACCAGCTGTAACTCTAACAGAACCAATAATGAAATCAGTAGTCCCTACTTCTTTGGTAGAAGCTGATGGATTGTTTCCACCGGCAGCAACTGTGGCAGAACCAATAGTCAAAGTACCATTCAAAGTTTGAGCATTACCAGCAATTGGTAATGAACCTGAAAGTGATCCTTCAGCTAATACAACTGATTTAACAGCCAATACTGGAAATTCACCAGCATAGTCAGCTAAAGAAGAAGCCATGTTAGCAGCAATGTAAACATACATTGTGCTGTTTGCTTCTACTACAAAGTCATCATTGAAAGAAGCAGTATGTAGAGAGCTTAAGCTCTTTGAAGAACGGTTAAGTGGAAGCATTGTGCCACCATCTAATAGATCTAGTGAAGCAAAAGCTGCATCTTGACCTAATCCCATTCTTTCTACTACTAAACTATCAACAGTGACATCGCTGCTGCTTCCATTTGAAAATTTTACCTTTGTAAATGGTACACGAGCAGCACCAGCAACTACCAATCCAGAAGCTGGAGTGTCAGAAGCAAGAGCAATACTTACTTCACCATCGAAGACAACATCATCACCATCATCTTCAGCTGGCATGAAACCAGAAAGTCCAGTTTCTTCACCAGTAACAGATTCGCCAGTTCCATAAGCATCAACATCAGCAACTTCGATTAAATTATCATAATCAAAATTGTTAGCATCAAATGCATCTGAATCAGCAAATGTTCTAACATCACCATCCACTACATAATACATATCTTCACCTAATTGAAGTAATGTACCATTTGGATAAGTGTCAGATAGATCAGCTCCATCTGCGTAACTTGAGAAAAAGCCAGGAATTACATCCATAACCATTGAACCCCAGTTAGCGCCATATAAAGCTTCTGCTACTTCTGCTGTAGGAATCCAGTGAGCAACGCCACCAGTACCTATAGCATAAATTTTATTTGTATCGGAATGTGTTACCAATTTGGTACCAGCACGATACGTAACAGTACCACCATTGTCATACATATCTAGTTCATCTACGCTAACTCTAACAACGTCGTTAAAGTCTGCATACCAAGTAGAATAAGTTTTCCCATCAGGGAAAATATATTTTTGGTCATCTGAACCGATATAATAAACAGCAGTACCTTCGACTCCTTCTTTAGCAAGTAATGAACCTGCTCCATAACTACCTTCTGCCTTTACAGTTAGGCCACCAAATGACCATAGGACAGTGGTAATTACCAAGGAAAACACGAAAAGTCTTTTTATTAAACTCATTTGTTCGGTTTTAAAAGTTCTCTAAACATTATTCAGTCAGCTCATTTGTAAACGTCTCCACAATACGGAGGCTTATACTATTGAATCTAGAGCCCACGGCTTAGCCACGCCGACCTTTCTGGTCAACTAAATTAATAGGCTTACAAATTCGTCTGAAAAAATAGATTGTCTAGGAACACTTATTAATATCTTGTGATAGGTAGGACCTAAGCACAAGAGTGTGTGTTTATAGCCGTCTATAGCTAGCCATAAACTGAATCCCTATTTCGCGCGCGATTAGGCGATAATCTAGGGATACTAGTCTTCATTCATGCATGGGAACAAAAACTAAATATCCTTAGACTATGTGCCTCTGATCGACTAAATCAGTGCGTCGCGACAGGGGCTATATTAATTATAAAATAATCACTTCTTGGCCCAGACCACCTTCTCTGGCTGCGCCATTCACCTTGTCTTCGTTCTCTTCCCTTCAACTTTGTTCAGGGTCTTCGACTATATCAATTCCAGAAGACTCAATTATTTCTTCATCCTCTGGTTTAATATCTAAATTTTGGGTAGATGTAGTAGTATCTGGTAGGACTTCAATCTTTCGGCCCTGCTCAAGACCTTCGGTAACAGGCTCTACATTTTCTAGCTCTTCGACAACTTCTTCTGTAACATCTTGAAGCTCATCTAATTTTTCTAGAATCACTTCTGATTTATCATTCAATTCTTTACTTTCACTTACCTTCTCTATAGCATCTTTAAAAGATCCTTCTTCTAGTAATGCCTTAGCTTCATCCAATATAACCGCTGCTTCGGCTGGATTATCTTTAATATTATCAATATCATCTAGTATAACTACTACTTCTTCCTCTTCTAATAAAGCTTCATTTACTTCTTCTACTACAGCCAATTCTACCAATTCTTCATCAACTACATTATCAACATCTTCTTTAGTAGTATCTATTTGTGCTGATAAATCTTTTATTTGTTCAGCTACGATTTCAGCTACTAATATTTTAACTGCCTCTAATTCTTCCCTTCGGCTTTGCTCAGGACCTTCGGCAGTTATTTCTTCTAACGTAGAAGAAGAATTTAATTCTTCCACAACTATTTCTTCAGCAATTAAAGTTTCTGCCACTATTTCATCATGAACTTCTATAGCTAAATCAACAGCTGCTACTTTAACTTCTTCGTTTGCATCTTTAGCACCGTCTAAAGCATCTTCTATAATAGTAGAACTTGTATCTTCTATTTGCGTTTCCAAATCAGTAATAGCCCCCTTGGTAACACTAGTAACTTTTTTAACTAGCTCCACTATTTCAATTGCTTCCTTTTCTTCTTTAACAACTTGCAAAGCAGAATCTACAGAAGCTATATCTTGTTCTAAATGACTAACAGCTTGCTTGATAGCTATATCTTGTTTTACTTGAACTTCAACTTCATCTACTGCTATATCTTTTTCAAGAATTTTATCAATTTCGGCCATTCTTTCATCAACCTGTTCGATATGTTTTATTGTCTTATTAACTGGACTAAAAGTAAGGGCTATCTCAACTTCTTCAATAGACCTTTTAACTGGCCATAATGGCTGTCCTGGTACAGAAGCTTGAGCAGCTATGTTTACACCAAAAAACATCATAAACACCAAAAAGGCAGACAAGGCTTTACTTAAAGATGGAGCCATGCGATTAAAAAATCTCATCACAAAAAGATCTATCTTTTGTGCATTTGATAGTTTATAGGCTTGCATCAATCTATTTTGAGATGATATCTCATCTAATAGATCGTACTTCATTGTCTTTTCCCATCTTTTATCTGGCTGAATACTAGCTAGATCTCTGAGACGAGAAATTTTTTTGGTTAATCTCATAGTGTTATTGCGCGATTATTATTTACCCTATCTACTCGTCATCCTGAACTTGTTTCAGGATCTCACTGGGATTCCGGATCAAGCCCGGAATGACAGAGAAAAACGATTATTATTTACCTTTGGTGATTGTTTTTAATTTACTTAGAGCTCTATGAATTATTACTCTAATATTATTCTTATTCTTAGCCATCACATGCGCTATATCATCTATAGACATGTCTTCTACATATCTGAGAAGTAAAACTTCTTGATACTCTGACTTTAGCTTAGCTATATCCTTTAGTAATAACTCGGCGTCCAAATTTTTATCAACTGATAATATTAGCTCTTCAACAATCTCTACTGACTCTGGCATATAATCCAATGGTAATTCCTGTTTAGAAGAACGATAATGATCTACCACTGTATTACGAGCTACTCTAAATATGAAAGCTTGAAAACTCCTAACATTTTTCTTATCTACTAAATGTTGCCAAACTTTTAGAAAAACGTCTTGGGTTAAATCTTCAGCAACTTGCTTAGTGCTTACCTTTATATATATGAAACGATAAATACTTTTTACATATTTATCATAAAAAAAGGCAAAAGCATCAGAATCTCCTGATCTAAGCTTTAAAAAAGCTATTTTCTCTTGTAAATTACTTTTTATACTCTTCATATATATAGACGTAAAAAATACCCAAAATATTACACTAAAATAAGCGCGCGATTGGGTTTATTGTCTAGCTTATTTATTAGCTAATATTAGCCAAGAAATAAGTAGTTATTAATATATTAGTTAGTTCTTTATTATTAATAAAGATTTTTTATTTATTGAAATCTTACCGATTATAACACTTTTTAAAATTTATGTAAAGGGAAAAAGAGGCTAAAGCTAGCTGTTTTTTAAGGCTTTTTTCATCTTACAAAATTGCTCATTGTTAGACTAATTTATCCACATTATTGTAATAAAGTATAGAGTAGTGTATACTTTATTTATATAAATTAATCATTTGTCATCTCGACTGAAATGGAGAGATCTATAAGTATATGAATAAATTAGATTTCTCCACTCCCTCTCGTTCCACTCGAGGTCGGTCGAAATGACAAAGAAGAACATTATTTTATAAATTCAAAACTTACTTTAAACGCTAATTATAAAAATATGATAAAAAACGAAAGTATTATTAGAGTTTCAGTTTCAGAGGCCGCTCGCCTATTTGGAGTAAGTAGTAAAACAATTCGCCAAGCTATTAAAGAAGAGCTCCTAAAGTATATCATTGTTAAAGGAAGATACAAGATTAATTTTTCTTCACTAATTGAATGGTCTCGTCAATCTACTCGTCGCTCTAACCAATTGGACGATCAAGGCATTGGACAGTATATAGACAAATGGAAAATACATAATAAAAAATATAGCCCCCATATTAAACTGGCTCTCAACAAAAAATCAAATAAAAAAACACCCAAAGTCTAGGGTGATTTTTTATTATAAAGAAACTTCTATATCTTGTTCTACACCCTTTCTTAAAATTTTTATAAGCACTTTGTCACCTAAACGATAACTCTGTAATACAGCCGTCAAAGTTCTATAGCTAGATACTATATCATTATTAATAGCCACTATTTGATCGCCTGATTTAATGCCTGCCTTATAAGCTGGAGAATTATAAACTACAGCCGCATACTGGGGATTATAAACTAAGCTACCTTTACGCTCAAAGCCACTATTATTTTCCATGTCCACATATCTAATTCCTAATCTTGGACGCTCTGTATCATTTAAAAGGTGTTTAACTGCTTGTCGAAGGTACTCAGATGGCAATAATACTGTTTCATCTGACATGATATAAGATAAACCAATTAAATTACCATCTAAATTAAAATAAGGCGCTCCGCTATCTAAATTTTCTCCCGTTATCTTTACATAATAGTCTACTACATCAGTATATAAATATTTATCTGATGAATAATGAGCATTGCTCAAATAAGTAGTAGCAAAAAGATGATCATAGCTATTAGCCACATCTACCATAGTAAATAACTTCTCGCCCACTTTAATATCATCAATTAATTGAAAATCAACTGGCTGTAAGGAAGCTTCATTAATTTTTAAAAATACGGTACTACTAAATTCATCTTCTAATAACTCCTCTACTTCATAAACCTTATCTCCCAAAATTACACTAACTTGATTATTAGCAACAACTTGATTAGTGGTCATTAACCATCCATCAGAAGTAACTACTACAGCTGAACCTAAGAAATTATCAGCTGAAAATAAAGGTTGCCCTACAGATGGCGATACAGCTCGTAAAATCTTATAAATGCCAGCTATGCTTTTTTGATGGTCATCACCAAAATTAGTTAGAGGTTGTTCAATACTAACCTTAATATCACGATTTGGATTACTAATATTAAAATAATTAGCACTATCGCTTGGCAATATATAATTAGCCAATAAATATCCTCCAAATCCAGCTATTAAACCAACCAAAATAGTCCAAAGCGTCAAATTAAACATAGATGGCGGTCTCTGACTAGTCGGTCTGGCAAAGTGTTTGTGTTTTTCTTCCATATTTTTGTTATATTATAGAGGTTATTAATAATAGCAAGATAAGCAATAAAAACAAGCTCAAATATCCTTTAAATGTCTTTAAGCTATTAACAGTACTATCTATTATAAAGAAAAACCACAAAGTTGCAATAGTACCTGCTACATAGAAGCTAACTGGCAATAAATAGACTACAGCTAGCATTTGGCTTAGCAAAAATAAAGAAAATATTAAATAAATCCAATTTGACTCTCCTCTACTATTAATAATATCTAAGGCCCAAAAAAATGTAGCAAATATCAAAATTGCATAAGCATAAAATATTGGGAAGTGTAAAAAGATTACTAAAGAATATAAACTGGTAGATAAAAACCAAAAACCAAGATAATAAAAAAACTTATTACCTGCTAAATAATTAGCACTGTCTATATTATTTATATTTTCAAAATATTTGGCCATTAACCACCAAATTAACAACCAAGCTAAAGCTAAGACAAATGATAAGGTATATCTAATTTCTTGTGAAATTAATAGCAGTAAAAACAATAATTGAGAAATATAAACTAAAATTAAGTTAAGCCATAAAATTTTAAACTGCCAAAATTTATTCCGAGCTAAAATACGTCCAGCTAATAAAATTACAATAACCACTACAATAATCAACCAATGATGAATAACCTTTTGACTATAAAATAAAGACAAAAAACTAAAGTAGAGTAGCAATGGACTAAGGAATATTGTTAGGTATTTAAGCATTCTGCTGTTTTAAAATATTTTCTAAAATCTTTATTTCTGAATCAAGCTCTGGTAAAAAAATTGCCGCTGAAGAAAAATGTTTCATAGACTGTTGCCTATCACTATCATCACCAGTCAATAAAAATTTCTCCCAAGTATTAAAAGCCATAAATAAAGCTATATGAGCTGAACCCATTGATTGATCAGAGCCTTTAAAGTTTAATAGATTTTCTTTAACATCCCTAACACTAACTAATGAAGGATTTATAGAAACATTATCTACTAATGGCTTAATGTAATCTATATAACTTTCTTGCGAAATAAAGCTTACGGGCTCTTGTTTTATATCGTGTGTAAGAAATACTGCTAGTAATCCTACCAACATAAAACCCACTGCTAAAATTAATACATTTTTTGTTTTATACATATTATTAAGTTTAATCCCCCTAGCCCCCTTTGACAAGGGGGGAACTAATTAATTCTCCCTTGTCAAAGGGAGGTGTCACGAGCTTGTCGAGTGACGGAGGGATTCTAAAATAAGGCCTCTGAGTCTAGTTTTATCCAATCATCTTTAGGTTCTGACCAAGTATAAGCATCAAAATAAGAAACCATCTCACTTTCAGAATAAACTTTCTCTACTTTAACATCAGAACCAGCTCTATTGGAAAAACTAGTCTTTTTATCCAATAATTTTGGTTTGGTAGAAAAACTAACTAACATTCTACCTTTTGGCCCAATGAATTCTATAAGCTCAGCTATTCCGGGATCTAGCTCTTGCTCATATTCATCCTTTATCTCAAAATTCTGCTTTATATTAGTTTTTATATCTTCCCAGCGTTCTTTTGTCATATAATTTTAGTTTAAAGTTATAAGTTTAAAGTTTAAAAGTTCTTATTTTTTAATACTCACGTTTCCACTTTAGAACTTTTTACTTTCGAACTCTATGATATCTCCTACTTTTATATTTAAGTTATCAATTGAACCAGCTTTAATTTCTAAAACTTTATCAACTGCTTGAGGCGAACTATATGCCGGCAAGTCTTTATCTGCTGTTATATTTTCTAAGGCCTGCATATTTTTTTCAAAACCCACAACTTCATAGCCATCAATCCATAACAAATCAATATTGAAATTCATTTCCTTCATCCAAAAAACATAAGTTTTCTTAACTGGTAAAACAAATAACATAGCTTGATTATTATCTATGGATTCCCTACCTGATAAACCACGTGCAATATCTTGCTTGCTTTTAACTATCTCTGTTTGAAATACACGACCATTTATATTTAGTACCCCCTCTCTTTCTCCCCCTAAATTAGGGGGAGATGTCCGTAGGACAGTGGGGGGATTTAAAATAAGTAACAAAATTGCCACTAGAATAAAAAATATAATTATTATTAATTTGTTTCTATGCATCATTTTCTTTGTTTACTCCACCTGTGGCGGATAACCTATAATTTAACCAAGTGCTAAGCATAAACATTAAAACTAAAACTATAATCAAAGCTGTAATTTTTATTTTAGTAGTAAAAAATATTGATACCACTCCAAATGACAAGGATACTAAACTAAGGAAAAAGACAATTTGTTTTTGTGAAAATCCACCTCTCAACATTCTAAAATGCAAATGTTCTTGATCACCGCGCCAAAAAGCCTGTCTTTTTTTCAATCTTCTGATAATTACCCAAAAAATATCTAAGACCGGCAAACCCATAACTAATAATGCTGTAGCAATTTTAGATCCAGAAATAATTGACAGAACTCCCAAAGAAAATCCTATTAAAGTACTTCCACCCTCTCCTAAAAATATTTTAGCAGGATGCCAATTAAAAATTAAAAATCCCAAGATAGCTCCAGCGAAAGCTAATGATAATAAAGAAGTGCTAGACCCATCTACATCCCAAGCTAGGCTAACTATAAAAATTACCAAACTAGCAATTAAACCAATGCTAGATGCCAGACCATCTATACCATCTAAAAGCTTAGTAGTATAGGTAATGCCCATTATCCATAAAAACGTAATTAATATTGGAACAAAATCCCAAACAAATAGATTGTCCAAATATAATATTCCGCCGCCAGGATTAGTAATATAAGCAATTTTAAGACCGCCCCAAATAACCACTAGAGAGGCTAAAATAGGCCCTAAAATGGTGATATAAGGCGCTAAAGAGTATTTATCGTCTAAATACCCATTAACCATTAAAATGAAACCTCCGAGCAAAAACCAGCCAATCAGACTTATATCCACTCGACCATCTAACAATAGATTTCCCTGCCACAGAATTAAAACTGTCAGTAAAAAAGCCATGTAGATAGCTAACCCACCGAGCAAAGGAGTAGGCTGTCTATGTATTTTTCTATCATCACTAGGATGATCCAAAATATTAAATTTATGAGCTAAATAAATAACTGCTTTTGAAAATATCCAAGCCAATACAAAGGCTAGAGCAAAGACTAAAATAAATTTTTGAATATTAGGATTCATTGTTAGATTTGTTGCATAATTAGTTTTGTAACGAAAATTTAAGATTTTGAAACATAATTTTTTAAACAATTTTTGAAGTTTAGCCTAAGCTAAGCTGAAGAAATTTTTAGGAAATTTGGTCAAAATATGGAATTTGCAGTAAAAAATAATTATGTAATAGATCTTTTATTTAAGTAAGTATCTAAGATAGCTGTAGCTGCATATTTATCTATATCTTTAGTTACTCCCATCTTTTCGTATAATTTGGAAGTTAATTGTTCATCAACTGTAGCTACATTTATTTTTAAACTAGCTTGTAACTTTTCAATAAAATTTTTAGTAATAATTAATCTTTCATTTTCCTGACCAGAAAAACTATGAGGTAAACCAACAACAATTTCGTTAATATACTCTTGATCAATTACATCTTGAATATCTTGAATTAAGTTTTTGGTATTCTGAATTACTTTGAAAGGCAAAGCCGGCCCTTTATCCTCTGCCAAGGACAAACCAACTCTTTTATCACCATAATCAATTCCTAAAAACTTTTTATTCATACTATGCATTTATATTACTCAAGCTTCCTTAACCCCTCCGCCCTTCGGGCACCTCCCCTTGACAGGGGAGGATTCATTTGGCAAGTCCCCCTGTCAAGGGGGATTTAGGGGGTTATTCTGTCAAAATAATTGGGCCATCTTTAGTAATGGCTATTGAATGTTCAAAATGAGCTGTTAAACTATTGTCTTTAGAAATTACATCCCAACCATTATTTTTAGTTTTTACTTTCCAATCACCACCCATTATAAGCATCGGTTCTATAGCAATTACCATGCCATCAAAAATCTTTACCGATTTTTTACCTGTATCATAATTTGGCACACTAGGGTCCTCATGAACTTGCCTTCCAACTCCATGGCCAGCTAAATCTCTTACTATTCCATAATTATATGGCTTAACAAGTTTTTCTATCACCTTACCAATGTCTGATATATATCCACCAACTTTAAGCTGTTGAATAGCAATCTCAAGTGATTTTTTAGTAACTTCAAGTAATTGCTTTGATTCAGAGCTAATTTTACCTACTGGAACTGTCATAGCCGTATCAGTATATAAGCCCTTATATTTCATACCTAAATCAATACCAACTAAATCCCCTTCTTTAAAAGGCTTATCGGTAGGAATACCATGTACCACTGCTTCATTTATAGATACACATAGAGCATCCGGAAAACCATGATAATTTTTAAAAGAGGGTGTACCGCCAGCCTGTTTAATCAATTCTTCAGCTTTAGCATTTAATTGCTTACCAGTATTACCAACTTTAACATCTTTAGCAATTTCACGAAGTATTTGCCCTAATATTTTACCTCCCTCTCTAAGAGTTTTTATTTCTTCGGAATTCTTTTTATCCAGCATGTTCTTTTAAATAATTTAATATATCCTCTGAAACATCTGCTATTTCTTTTTGACCATCAAAAACAACTAACTTATCTTTTCGTTTATAATGATCCAATAACTTAGAAGTCTCTTGTCTATAAATAGCTAAGCGTTTTTTAACCACTTCTTCTTTATCATCATCCCTAAGATATAATTCTTCCCCACAGATATCACAAACATCGCCTTTACTAGATGGCTTAAATTCTAAATGAAAAACATGGCCACTAGAACAAATTCGTCTTCCTGAAATACGTTTCATAGCTTCTTGATCAGATATCTCAATATTGAATACCTTGTCTATTCCACAACTATCATCTAAGGATTGGGCTTGATTAAGATTTCTAGGAAAACCATCTAATAAAAATCCTCTAAGGCAATGATTACCGCCAAGCTCTCCTAAAATCAAACTAATCATTTGATCATCTGGCACCAATAAGCCTTGATCCATCTTTTCCTTAATTTTTTTACTTAAACTAGTGTTTTTAGCCACTACCCTTCTAAGCACTTGACTAGCCGCTATCATTGGAATATCTAAAAAATCAATAATACCCTTAGCTTGAGTACTCTTTCCTGAGGCCTGAGGTCCTAATAACACTATTTTTTTAATTTTTTCTGACATATGTTTATTAATATAATCAATGAAATTATACCAAATTAACTATTTAAAATCAAAACAAAATACCCCCTCTTTTTTCTCCCCCTAAATTAGGGGGAGATGTCCGCTAGGACAGTGGGGGTATTATTTTTTCAAAAATTTAGAAGCCTTCGTAATCTCTCATTACTAATTGAGCATCAATTTGCTTCACAGTCTCAATAACTACAGCTACTGTAATTAACAGACTTGTACCACCTAAACTAATAGTCGCTACTCCTGTAATAGGTCCGACTACTAATGGTAAAATAGCAACTAAGCCTAAAAATACAGCTCCAGCTAAAACGATACGATTCATAGTATAGTTTAAATAACCAGAAGTATGTCTACCTGGTCTAATGCCTGGAATAAAACCACCTTGTTTTTGTAAATTCTCAGCAATTTCAGTTGGTTTAAAGATAACTGAAGTATAAAAGAATGCAAAGAATACAACCATTATAAAATAAAATACTGCATAAAAACCTTGATTGGCAAAAATATCGATTGTCCATTGAGAAAAATCAGCTATCCAGCTAACCTGCGAACGGACAAAAAACTGAGCCACCATAGGTGGAAATATAATTATTGAAATAGCAAAAATGATTGGAATAACACCGGCTTGATTAACACGAAGTGGTAAGTGAGTTTTTACACCACCAACATTCTTTTTACCTACAACATGTCTAGCATATGAAACTGGTATATTTCTAGTTCCTTCAGTAATAAGTACAATAGCGGCAATAGTAACAAGAGCTATAATAGCAAATATTAACAAATTCAAAACCATTGTATTATCAACTGAAATTAAAGTATTTCTTAAAGATTGTGGCAAACCACTTACAATACCTGCGAAAATAAGCAATGAAACACCATTACCAATATGACGTTCAGTAATTAATTCACCAAGCCACATCAAAAATATTGTACCAGCTGTTATAATTATCAAAGTTGTAACAAGCTGCATACTAGTCATATTTGCCATTAAAGCACCGCCAGTTTGACTAGAAAGTAATCTAATAAAACTATAACCCTGAATAAGAGCTAAAGGTATAGTAAGTAATCTAGTATATTGATTTATCTTTTGTCTACCGTAATCACCTTCTTTTGATAGAGCTTCTAATTTTGGCACTATCATAACTAATAATTGAAAAATAATAGAAGATGTAATATAGGGACCAACACCAAGCATTACAATAGAAAAATTTTGCATAGCACCACCAGAGAATAAATTTAACATCCCTAGAACTTGGTTACTAGCAAAATATTCACGTAAGTCAACCACATTAATTCCTGGCACAGGAATATGAGCGGCTATTCTAAATACAATTAGAAGTGCTAAAACAAACAATATATTATTTCTAATGTCTTTAGCCTTATAAATTTGTTGTAATTTGGCTAACATAAATATTTTTATTTAGTTTTTTTCTCTTGTTTTTTTTCAACCTCTTCGGCTACTTTTTCATCTGCAGTCTCTTCGGCTTTAGCTTTTTTCTTAAGTGGTTGTTTTTTAACAGTAATAATAACAATTTTACCACCAGCTGCTTCAATTTTTTCTTTAGCACTAGCAGAAAAATCCTCTGCTTCTACAGTAAAATTTTTAGTAATTTTACCGTCAGATAAAATCTTTACGCCGTTTGAAATAGTATCAATAAGGCCAGCTTTAAGCATAGCTCTAGTATTAATAGTTTCTCCACTAGAAAATTTTTGTTCTAAAGCACCTACATTTACAGTAGCTTTTGATTTATTTAGAGATTTAAAACCTCTAACTTTAGGAATTCTTAAAAGATAACTCTTAATACTTCTAAGAGCTAAACCTGATTTACCGCCAGAACGAGAACGTTGTCCTTTCATACCACGAGTAGAATAATTACCACTCCCAGTAGCATTACCACGCCCTAGTCTCTTGCTTTTTTTCTCAGTACCTTTTCCTTTTTTTAAATTATGTAAACTTAACATATTTATTTACTTTCTTTATCTTTTTTAACTTCCTCAGCCTTTCGACTTTGCTCAAGACCTTCGGCTTTTGGAGCTACCTTCTTAGGAGCTTGTTGTGGCTTTGGAGTAAATTTTTTAACAAATTTTGGTGCTACTGCTTTTGGAACTTCTTGCTTTGGCTTTGATGCTTTGGCAGCAGCCACGGCCTGAGGCACAAAAGAATTTAAAGCTTTAATAGTAGCTTTAGCATTATTTACTTTATTATTAGTTCCTAAAATCTTAGCTACCACGTCTTTAATACCAGCTAATTCTAATACAATACGCATTACACCGCCAGCTTTAATACCTGAACCTTTACGGGCTGGACGAAGCATTAATTTTGCTGAATGTTCATTAATACGAACTTCATGAGGTACGGTTCCGTCAATAATAGGTACTTCAATAATATTTTTTCTAGCCTTGGCAATTGACTTTTGAATAGCTGCGGCTACATCAGCACCTTTAGCAACGCCAACACCAACTTTACCTTTTCTATCGCCAATAACCATAGTGGCTCTGAATTTCATTCTTTTACCACCAGCCATTACACGAGTAACACGAGCTAGGTCTAACACTTTTTGATCAAAATCATCCTTTGGTTTGTCTGGCATTCTTCTTCTACCACCTGGTCTTCTAAAACCACCAGGCTTTTTGAAACCACCTGGTCTTCTTGGAGGAAATTTTTTAGGACCAGCTGCTGCTTGAGGAGCTACAGTCTTCGGAGTCTCTTTTGGAGCTTCAGTCTTTCGACTTTGCTCAAGATCTGCGACTGGTTTAGTGTCTTTAGCTTCAACTTTTGCTGGAGCTTCAACTGGCTTAGTGTGGCCCAGACCACCCTCTCTGGCTTCACCATTCACCTTGTCTGTTGTCTTTTTATCTTCCATATATTAAAATTTTATACCTGCTTTTCTAATTCCATCAGCTAGAGCTTTTACTCTACCATGGTATTTATAAGCACCTTTGTCAAAAATAATTGACTCAATCTTTTTTCCTTTCAATTTTTTACCAAAAGCTTCACCTACTAAAGCTGCAATTTCAGTTTTAGTGCCTTTAGCTTTAATAGTTTGATCAGTAGCAGTTAGAAAAGTTTTTTTAGCAACATCATCAATAGCTTGAATACTTATATGCATCAAACTTCTAAATACAGAAACGCGAGGTCTAGCACTTGTACCCGTAATTTTGGCTCTAGTTCTACGCTGTCTTCTAAAAAAATTGTTTCTTTTTACTTTATTTTTATCCTTCATAATATTTTATATTAATAGGTCATTAAGCTGCTTTAACAACTTTACCAGCTTTTCTACGAATTTGCTCATCGATATACTTAATGCCTTTACCTTTATATGGTTCTGGTTTTTTAATAGCTCTAATTTCAGCGGCAACTTGTCCAACTAATTGTTTATCAATACCTGAAATCTTAATATTATTTTTGACTACTTCAACAACAATACCCTCTGGTAAATCATATTCTACCTGATGAGAAAATCCAACATTAAGTACTAATTTTTTACCTTGTAAGGCTACTTTAAAACCAACACCATTTATTTCTAATTCTTTAAGAAATCCTTCTGTGACGCCTATTACTAAATTATTAACTAATGATCTAGTAAGCCCCCACAGAGCTTTATCTGGTCCAGCTTCTGGATTAGCTACTGTAAAAATAATTTGCTTATCTTTTTCTTCAATAGCTACACCTTGAGGTAAAACAATTTCCAAAGATCCTTTTGGGCCTTTGACATTTACTTTAATACCTTCGTCTTCAGTGATGATTTTTACTTCAACACCTTGGGGTATATCTATCGGTTTTTTTCCAACTCTTGACATAATTTTATATTACCAAATTTCACACATTAATTCTCCGCCTATATTCTGACGCTTAGCTTCTTTATTTGTCATAATTCCTTTAGAAGTAGAAACAATAGCCATTCCATAACCATTCAATACATAAGGTAATTCATTACCACCTACATAAATTCTTTGTCCAGGTGTAGAAATTCTCTTAATATGACGAATGATTGGGCCTTTAGCAGTATATTTCAATTCAATCTTAAGTTCATCAAATTTACCATTTGTTATTTTTTCTACTTTGCCTACATAATTTTCTGTTTCCAAAATTTTAGCTACATTGAACTTCAATTTTGAGAAAGGCAAAACCACCTCTGGCTTTTTAACGGCCACGGCATTCCTAATTCTTGTTAGCATGTCTGCAATAGGATCTGTCATGATATTTTAATTTATAATTTAATTACCAACTAGATTTTTTAATTCCTGGAATCTCACCTTTATCGGCTAATTCCCTAAAACAAATACGGCAAAGA
>JABHYW010000039.1 GCA_018656655.1 Candidatus Komeilibacteria bacterium
AATAATGCAATATCAATACTTGTGGCCTTTTGACGGAGACTTTACTAAAAAGATATTAAACGGTTCTAAAGATATATTATTGATTGAAAATAATCCCAATGGCCAGCTAGGCAATCTGATTACTCAAGAGACTGGCATTATGATTAAAAATAAATTACTCAAATATGATGGACGCCCTTTCTTTAGGGAAGAAATAATTAATGCTTTAAAAAAATTCTAATAAAATCCCTCCGTCCTTCGACTCACTTCGTTCGCTTAGGACACCTCCCTTTGACAAGGGAGGATTAACCAGTAAAATTTTGGCAAGTCCCCCTTGTCAAAGGGGGATTTAGGGGGATTTGACAAATAAAATAAAAAATATGAAAGAAAAAGATTTTAACACAAGCTATGAGCCAAGTTGGTGTCCAGGCTGCGGAAATTTTGGTATATTTATAGCATTAAAAAATGCCTTAGTAGAATTAAAATTGCAACCAGAGAATGTTTTATTAGTAGCTGGCATTGGTTGTTCAGGTAATGGAGTTAATTTTCTAAAAGCTTATGGTTGGCATTCGCTTCATGGTCGTGCTTTACCTACTGCAGTGGGAGCTAAGTTAGCTAATCAAAATATGACAGTGATAGTTATGGCTGGCGATGGTGATAGTTATGGAGAGGGCATGGCTCATTTTATTCACGCTGTACGAGGTAATGCAAATATTACTTATATTACTCATGATAATAGTTTATACTCTTTAACTACTGGTCAATCAGCACCAACTACAGATAAAGGTACTAGAACTAAATCTACTCCAGATGGCTTGATAGAAGTAAGAGCTAATCCAATGAGTTTAGCTTTGTCAGCCGGAGGTGGTTTTGTGTCTCGTGGTTTTTCTGGTCAGGCTGAGCATCTTACAGGCTTAATTAAAAAAGCTATTAAGCACGAAGGATTTTCATTAGTGGATGTATTTCAACCATGCGTTACTTTTAACAAGATAAATACTTTTAAATATTATCTTGATAGATTATATAATTTAGACAAACAAGCTAATTATAAAGCCAATAATATAGAGGCTGCTCATAAAGAAGCTTTGGTGTGGGGAAATAAAATTCCTTATGGATTATTTTATCAAAACAATCGTCCTAGCTATGGAAATCATTTGCCGCAACTCAAAGGTCAGCCTTTAGCTAAGCGTCCAGTAAAAGTTCGGAACATCGATCAGTTGACTCGTGAGTTTGCTTAAAAATTTATGACATTTTTTCAAAATAAACAACCCATTCGACTACGCTCTCGTTCGAGCCTGAGCGACGAGGTCGTCAGGCCTCAGAGCCGAACGGCAGGGCAAGCGGGTTTTACTATGCCGCAACTGATTATTACGATATCTATAATTTTAATATTGTCAGTAGCTGTTTTTGCTTTGATTAAGCCGGCGGCTAGAATAGGAGAAGCTAAAAATAATAAAAGAACGCAAGACATAAATCTCATAGCTGTAGCTTTAGCTGAATATGTAGGCGAACATAAAGGAGTGTTACCTATTTTGGGTTCAGTTACTACTGATAAAAAGGTTTTATGTTCTTCACAAAGCGGTTCAAATCTTTCTTGTTCAGGGGATAGTCAAATTTGTTTAACAATTGATGACGATGATTTTTATAAGTATTTAGGAAAATTACCTTATGATCCTGATAAAGATTCTAATTCTGACTCAGGTTATTATTTACAAAAAGATGCTAATGATAATTTAATTGTTGGATCTTGTGCTTCATATAATTCAGAAGAAATTATAAAAAGGCCAAAAGTAAGAATAAATTGTTTAGTTTATGCGGGTGGTTATTGTTGGCATCTTTCGGAAAATGATAATACTACTTGTAATGCGGTTTGCTCAGGATTTAATTTAGATTGTATAAATGGAGCGACATATGGTCCAGACTTAGATTCAGAGGATAATGCATATTGTGCTTTGCAGAAACATATAAATTCTGGTTATTGTCCATTAGTTTGTTCAGAGCTTGGTGCAATCGGTAGTCCACCTATAATTAGTATTTCCCTGACTTGTCAAATACAGAATGGACCATTAGATTGTAATCATTCTTCAGATCACAATGAATTTCCAGTTTGTCCTTGTCAATAATATAAAAATTTATCCGCCAGCTGGCGGATAAAAAAACTGTTTCGACAGTTTTTTTGTTTGGCTTATTTATGGTATAATAAATTAATATCACCCACAGGGTGACCACCCCGTGGGTGGTAAAGTAATAAATTTATTATGATTTTAGATCGAATTCAACACTATTTGGGAATTATTTTTTTCACTACCTTAGTACTTACGCAAGCTTTAATTTTTGTAGCGGTAAGTGCTTCAAATGATGATAATTTATTGTCAGCGGTTTTTATAGAGCCTATTAGTGAAAATATCAATATTGGAGATAGTATTTATTTTCAAGCTATGATTTCTGATCAAGCGGACCAACAATATGATTTGGTCTATTTTAATCTAAAAAATTTAGTTACTGGTTTAGATGAAAATTATCAAGCCAGTTTAGCAACTGATGGTACTTGGTTAGCTCAAAGTTCTTGGGATACTACTTATGCTTATCAACCAGGCCAATATTATTTGTCAGTTGTAGCTCATCAGAATTTTGATGATTTATCAGCTAATATTTATTATTCTCAAAATCAAATTATTAATCTTAATGGACAATTTGAAGCTGCCGCTACTATTATTGATACTTTTCTTGAGACTTTTGTCGGATATGTTATTTATCCTAGTGAGGGCCAAAATATTAATCCTTTAGAAACAACCAGCCTCACAGCTGAGGTACATATTAGCGCAGGGTTTAGTGATGTCATTGATACGATAGAATTTATTTTAGTAGGTCTTGCTGACAATAGTGTCTCTACAGAATCTTTTAATTTTATAGAAGCGGCTACAAATGTAGGTTCAGGTGATCAGGGTGTTGATATTTGGGAATCTACAATACATTTGGCTGACATTCCATATGGGCAATATATAATTTCAGTTATAGCTACTGACGGTGAAGTAATTGTGCCATTAGTATTTGATTCTACGGGTTTTACAATAGGTATAGATTCTGCAAGCTCAACATCATCAAATGAGGCAGTTTTATCTATAGAAGATGTGCCTGTTGAAGAGCTAGAAACTGATCCAGATATAATTATTGTAGAGTCAGAAGATGTACCTGTTGAAGAGCTAGAGACTAATCAAGATACGACTACTGCAGAACCAGTTTACGAACTTAGCCGAAATAATTTTGATAATTATCCAGTGATTGGTGATTATCTAGAATTAGATTTTACAACTACTTTCTCAGCTGATAGATTTAATTTTTTGGTGCTTAAAGAAGGTAG
Organism: Candidatus Komeilibacteria bacterium; assembly: GCA_018656655.1. Classification (GTDB taxonomy): domain Bacteria; phylum Patescibacteriota; class Patescibacteriia; order UBA1558; family GWA2-36-10; genus XYD1-37-29. The sequence continues at coordinate 3,341 of JABHYW010000039.1, forward strand.
TGCAGAAATTGCCGTTGAGCATTTTATTGATCCAATAGGAGACGGAACTAGCTGGTTGTCTGGAGTATCAGCTGAAGAAAATGGCTTTACTAATGGTACTTATATTTTAACCGCTTCTGCTTCGCTTGGAAATGATATTGTAGCTAACTATGGTCCCTTTGCTTTTGAATGGCAGATTACAGAGGATAATGTGTCAGAAGAAGAGGTAAGTTTGATTTCTTATCAGCCAGCCAATGGACAGTTTGGACCAGGGGATATTTTAATAGCTAGTGCTAATGTTTTAGATATTCAATTTGAATTATTTAGTGAACAGGCTGACTATATTTTAGATTACACCCCAGTATATTGTAATTATGAAATAATTTTAGATCAAGAAATTATAGATGAAGCTGGTTTAGCAGGACATCAGTATTGTTTTTATTCTATTATTTCAGGGGACATTACAGATGAAATACTAAATGGAAATTACTCTTTTTCTATTACATATTCTACTACGGATTTTTCAGTTACTAGTTCGCCAGTGCTAGTTACTTACTTCAATGAATTAAGTTTGGAAGAGGTGAATGATGTGGATGATTCTTTGATTGACGATACCCTAATTGAATCACCTGAAATTATAACAAACAATGAAACCTCTAGTGACGAAGAGGTTGATGAAGAAGTTGCTAGTGAAGAAGAAATCACAAATGAAAATATTCAAGAAGAGCAAGATGATTCAGAAGCTAGCGATGATTCTTCAATAACAGAAGACATAGTGATTGATTATTATAGTACTTGTACAGAACAGGGTATATCTGATCAAGAAACTTGTATGTGGTTTAGAGCTACCATGGATTTACTTGACCAGGCTTGCATAGAACAAGGTATATATGAGGATTTAGCCTGTGAAGATTATTTATTTAGGATGGAAACAGATTTAGAGTGTCAGGAAAATAATATTATTGATAGGGAAGAATGTAAAAATTATTTATTAGAAAAATATGGAGGGCAAGTCGCTTGTCAATTAGATGATAATAATTTATGTAATAGTATTTTAAGGAATAAATATCTTAATAGATTGGTAGTTGGCCAAAGATTGAGTCAGAGTATTAATCAAGTAGTTAATCCATTATTTGGTCAAAATATTAGTACTCAAGAACTTAGTGATAGCTTGGAAGAGTGGGGAGTAAGTAGTCAAGATATTTTACCATTATCTCCAAGTCAAGATATAAGGGTATTAGTTGCTAAAGCACAAAAAGAAATAATTTTAGAAGAAGCAGATAAATTAACCATACTTAATCAAGCAGTAATTATTTTGGATACTGATGGAGATGGTTTGGTTGATGATTTAGAAGGATATTATGGTACAGAAATTGATAATTCAGATACTGATGGAGATGGTTATTCAGATGGTGAAGAAATTAAAAATGGTTATGATCCTATAGGACCAGGTAATTTAATTAAAGCTAGAACAGATTTTGATAGAGTTACATTGGATGGGGAAATGGTTATTGAACAGCCAAAAGTAAAATCAAACAAGATTGATAGAGTGATGAAGGTAATTGAGGCAGATACTTCCGAGGGCGGTTTAAAATTGGGTGGCACAGCAGAAGCCAACGCTTGGGTTAACTTATATTTATATAGTGGTTTGCCATTAGTAATGACTACCAAAACAGATGCCAGCGGTAATTGGTCATATGACATTAAGAATTCTTTAACTGATGGTCATCATAGAGTGTTTGTAACAGTTAACGATGATACAGGTAAGATAGTTAAACAATCAAGACCAATATCATTCTTAATTAAGGAAGCTAGAGCAGTCACAGCTGATGATTATTTTGATGAAGATTCTAGTTCCACAACTGTAAATAATTTATTTATATATTATATATTAGGAGGAGTTTTCTTAGTATTTTTAGCTCTAGGAGTAATAATCTATCTTCATAAAGGTAAAAATCAAAATTTAGAAATGTAAGTAATGATTAAAAAAGGAAATAATTTTTTACTTAGGCAAAGTCATCAGGTAATATATGCTATTGTCCTAATTCTTTTAATACCTTTAGCTATTATCCTTAATACTATTTGGTCTGTAAAAGCTTTCCAAACTGATATTGATATATCTTTACAAAGACAAGCTTTAATGGTTGGTCAGATTTTTGATAGTAGCGTCTATGACGGTATAGCTGATCAAACTGAAATCCAAGCTAAAGTAAAACAAATAGAAGCATCAGGTATAGAAATACGTAATTTCGATATTTTAACTAAAGAGGGAGATGATTTTAGAATCGTGGCCAGTTTTAATGAAAATAAGATTGGTAATTCTACTAGTGATTTAAATTATGTAATATCTTGGCATCAAAATGAAGCAGTGGCTACTTTAGTTTCAGGTGTTTCAGAGGATGGAGGAGATTCTGAGCGTCTTTGGGAAATAGCTATGCCATTAAAAAATTCTCAAGGTGAGAAAGAGGCCTTACTTAGCTTGCGCTTATCATTAAAATTAATTGATGAGTTAGTTAGAGATACCTTAACGCAGTCATATGCCATATTAGCTATAACAGTATTAATTGTAATACTCCTATTAGCTATTAATACTAGACTGTTTGAGCATGCCATACTTTTTCGGAAGCTCAAAGAAGTGGATAAAATGAAAGATGAATTTATTTCTATTGCTTCTCATGAATTAAGAACGCCTATTACTACTTTGAAAGGTTTTGTATCTATGGCTTTAGAGGGTGATTATGGGGATCTTAACGAACAAGGCCAAAAAGGATTTAAAATAATGGAAGCCTCAGCTAATAGACTAGCTGCTTTAGTAGAAGATCTTTTGAATGTTAGTCGTATAGAACAAAATCGTTTGGCTGTAAATTCAAAAGTAGTTAACTTGGTAGATATACTGGCGAGTTTAGAGGCAGAATTTGAATTCCGTATTCAAGAAAAAGGTCTTAAGTTTAAATTAATTAAAGAAGGTAATTTACCTAAAGTTTGGGCTGATGAAGATAAACTTAGACAAGTTCTAGTTAATTTAATTGGCAATGCAGTTAAATATACTAAGCAAGGGGAAATAGAATTGATAGCTAAAATAGAGGATGCAAAATTTGTTACTTTAAATGTGAAAGATACTGGTTTTGGTATGGATGCTAAAGAGAGAGAAGGTTTATTTGAAAAGTTTTACCGTATTCAAGGCAAAGAGACCAAGGGTATTGTCGGCACAGGTTTAGGACTTTGGATTACTAAGCAATTAGTGGAACTAATGGGCGGTAAAATTTATGTAGACAGTATTAAACATGTTGGATCACAGTTTTATTTTACAGTTCCTATTTATAATAAACTAGTGCATAAAGCTGAAAACCCGAAAGAAGAGCCTAAATAGATAATTTAAAAAACCCCGCTAAGCGGG
>JABHYW010000040.1 GCA_018656655.1 Candidatus Komeilibacteria bacterium
CCGGATAATGACCTACTAAATCAACGACTCCCAAGACAGGTGGTCCAATGACTATATCCAAATCTCCAAAATCTTCAAATAAAACAGTTTGATCAACTACATCTACTTCTATCTGAGTAGATTGACCAGTTAAGACTGTGGAGTCAGTAGTAAACAAAGGATTGGCAGGATCAGAACCACTAAAGCCTCCTAAATCATTTGGATTATCAATCCAAGCATAGCTACAAGTATCGCAATAAACCGGCATGTCGCCACAACCAGGCATGGTAGTAATAGATGTATCTGCATGATAAGAAATACCTTGACTAGCACCAGCGGTCATAAGGCTTGGATCTACATCTACACTATCAATACGACAATCTGCTGCACCAACGGTAAAGCCATAAGACGTATCTACTCCGAGAAGGTTGCCAGAAGTATTGGCTATATTTTGACCGAGTGTCACAGTATAATTATGTCCTAGTATCAATCCAGTAGTTTCAATGATGACCGTCCTATCTCTGCCCGTCAAAATAAAGCCATTGGTCACTGGATCAGTAGCATCATCCATAACATAAGCATTACCTGCCAAAGATGCAAATTGAATAGGTGTATCAAAACGAGCTGTTATTTGGGCATTAGTACAAACGTCTGATCCAGCTATACAATCTGGATCATAACTCAACAAATTGAGCCCTGGTCCACTAGCAACATTTAAAGCCAATGATCCAGGTGTAATGGATAAAGGTGTGGCACCTTCCCAAGCTTGTAAAGTCATAGTAGCTGTATCTCCAGTTACAACAGTGCCTAATGTAATAAAGTCCGTTTCTTGATCACTATTAACGTCAAAATTACCTATTAATGGTACATCCTGCCAATCATAGGTACAAGTAGTACAAACCACTGGCACTTCTCCACAAGCTGCGGCATCATATGTAGTGACAGCTCTATAAGCATCAGTATCAGAAGCTCCCATTATATTATTTGCTGGATCTACATAGGCAGCATCTGCTAGACAACCATCATTTTCAATAAGAATATCTGGTGATTGCCAACCACCTACTATCCAATCTCCGTCAGTATTAATAACTGCATCAGAAACTACTATCGCATATGTCAGGCCCATAGTAAAAGGCCCGTGATCAATAATTACATGTCTATTACCTATTATTGATACTCCTATGGATGGTTCAGGAGCTCCGGTGGCAGTATCTATAATATAAAAATTATTATCATTAATAAGGACCGATGGATCAATATCAGAATTGAACCAAACTTGAGCTTCAGAATTGGTACAAGCTCCACAATTTGGAAAATAATTACTTACAGCCAATTCAGTAATACTTGAGCCTGTGCCGCCAACATTGACAGTCAAAGGAGTACTATCTGATTCGACCCCCAATACACCTCCATCAATAGTCAAATCTATATCTGTAGTTGGAGGATTGTTGTTTAAACCACTCAATACAGCTGTGACATAATCTGAGCCTGTACCTATACTAGCTATTGTTGAAGCTACAGGGCTTGTACTCCAATTCCAAGCGCAAGTAGGACAATCTATAGCTGTAGCCCCACAAGAACCACCGTCAGCCATAGCATAGCCCCGATAATTAATATCATTATAAGAATAAGCAGTATAATTGTCTGGGGAAATTTCTGCTCCATTCATTACGCAATTACCAGTTCCAACTGTAAATTGCCATGTAAAATCTGTACCAAGAGTATAGCCATATATATTTACAATTGAAGCATCAAGAGTCACCATATAAGTCTCTCCTTCTGTAAGAGGTGATAAACCATCTACTTCTATACGATAAGGATCTGTGATATCTATACTAGTTATCAGATCTAGTCCATCAAAAGCAGTACAAGTAGCATCAGTACAATGATATAAATCTATATGGGTTAGCCCTGATAATTGTAATTCAGTATTAAAGTCAGCCCAAATCAGAGCATTTCCACAGGAATCATCACAATTTGGGACATAGTTTTCTACTCTTAAAATCGGTGCCAATATAACTGGAAAAGATTGTCCTGTAATCTCTAATCCGTTACTTGTAGTAGTAGCTTCTAAAGTAATAGAAGTGTCTCCAGCAGATAATAATTGAGTAGCTGAAGGACCACCTTCTAATCTAGTATACCCTCTATTAACGCTCGTATTTAGTGGTGGTCCAGTTATACTAGCATAGTCACTAGCTGGTCCAGGAGTATGATCTATAGACCATTGCCAGTCATAATTTCCACCACAAATATTACAATTATCAGCTAGAGGGGAAGCATTAAAATTCTTCTCTCTACCTGGATACATATCAGCTGACGGACTTTGAGGAGTAACGGCTACAGAAGTAACCTCGCAAAGCAAACCACTGTCTCTAGTTTTAAAATGCCAATCAAGAGGTGGCTGCTCATCATCTGGATTCCAACTATCTACACCAATCTCAGTATGAAAAGTACCGAGTCTAACTTGATACCAAGTGTTTGCTACTAAATCTGTAGCAGGATCAAATACAAAGCCCTCTCTATTAGTATTTTGATTTAAAATATCCAAAATTCCATCACCATCTAAATTAGCATCAAATATTTCAGTATTACAATCTCCTATAATTAATACTGGGCCACCGGTATTACATTGCCAAACTCTAACATTATTTGGATAAGTATCTAAATCAAAATCAGCGTCATCTACATCACGATTAAACAAAGCTGAAATATTGGAATCTATAAAAGCATCTAAAGAAGCTTGTTGCACTTCAAATCCATCAGCCCCAATACCTAGATGTTGATCTGGCCATGGACTTGGAGATTGCAATCCGCTAGCACAGTCATAATTATAAACTAGTCCAAAAGGCTCCGCTTCTGTAAAAACCTCCCAAGAGTATGAACATGAAGTTAGAGTAATTCCACAACTACCCTCCACATCACAATAGTCTCCAAATTCTCCTGGACAACATTCATTACCAACACCACACTGAACATCTCCAGTACAAGCACCTACATTAAATGGCAAGCCATTACTATTATTATCTGCACTATCTGTAACTATGACCGGACCAGTGCTAGCTCCAACTGGTATTTCAATACCAAGCACTTGATTAGCATTCCAGCCAGTATGACTTGTATTAATATTATCAAAAAAAGTTACAGTGCCGTCGTCAGAGCCTAAATTTTCACCAAAAATATTTACCCTATTACCAATTGGTCCATTGTCTGGATCAATAGCACAAATCTGTGGTCCAACTAAAGTATCTGTAACAGTAAAACCATTAAAATCATTACTAGTAGCTGAATCACTCTGTCTAACTATTCTAATAAAATATGAGTCTTCTATTATTAAAGTATCTGGCACTCTGACAATTATATGATCATCAAACCAATAATCTCCACATTGAGCAGGAAAATCAAATAAGCCTAATATTTCATCATCAGCCACTGCAGAATTTGGATCAAATAATACTTGACCTCCATTATTTCCAAAATTTGATCCCATAATCGTAAGATAGGAATCCATTGGACCATTGTTTGGAGACAATTCTATAATAACTGGATTTCCGCCACTAACAGATAAAGCTGAAAACGGAAATGCGTTACTAGCTATTGGCGTTGGATCATTTGTCTGTATAGTTACTGGAAGGTTGACTCCTACTACGTTTGGCACTTCAGTATCGAAATTATTATCATCAACATAAGTATTTACATAACTAAATAAGTCATCAAAATAAGCTATATCACCATCTGAAAAATTTACACCTTGAATACTTATAGCATCGCCATAAGAACCATAGTCTGGAATTAAGCTACAAATACCTGGACGAACTGTATCATTTCTTTCAAACCATGTAAATGAAGCATCGCTAGATTCTGCTCCAGCAGCAGCTGATTGAGTTACTACTACATCTAATAATTCATTAAGTGATGTAACATCACCAGGAGTCTGAATCACTATATAAGTGTCTGTCCAAACATCTCCACAAATAGGTGGTGTTAAAGCTATTTCACCACCAATAGTAACTACACCTACACTTGTTCCAAAATTATAACCGAAAATAGTAAGTAATGTGCCACCTTCACCATCTTCAGGTGAAATACCATCAATAAATGGTTGATTGTCACTTGGAATCACCGTACCACTACAAGCATCGGCAGGCATACAAGAGTTATTATCACAACAACCAGAATCACAATCAGTTTCGTCTTCACACGTTACATCAAAATATCCTGAACCTGAATATCCGCCTACCTCTACTACTATATCACTAGCCAAAGCATTAATTGGTACTGACATATTAATTTCTAAATCAGTCCAACTGTTAATACTTAAATTTTCATTAATTAAAGTTACTTCGGCATCATCAAACCAACCATTCATAGATAAACTTCCTTCTATATCTGTAAAACCATCACCCAGAATAGTAACATCAGTCACTATTCCCGCAGGTCCTTCGTCTGGCACTAAACAATCTACATTAACTGGAGATATACCTGCTGTAACTGTAAAATCAAAGTGAGGAAATTCTACACTTTCTACACCAGTTGGTAAGACATCATTATATAAAATTACTTCATAATTTCCCGGATCTAGAGAATCTGGAATCTTCACTCTCACCCTTCTATCATCCCACATTTGTGAAGTGCCACATTCTACTATTTCAGCAACTTCTCCATCTATTTCTACTCTACCAACGCCAGGTAAATTATCATCGTCAGTATCAAAGTGCCAGCCACGAATAGTTAAATTACTACCCACTGGACCACTACTTCTACTTAAAGAGCAAACTCTCGGCTCATCATCATCAAGTGGTTCAGAACAAGTTATTGTTGGATTACAAAAACTATATGGCTGACAAGTACCTGATCCAGCCGTATCACAACAGCCAGAAGCACACTCAGTATCAAGTACACAAGCGATTGGTGCCACACCACCTGGCTCAGTCACTTCGTATAATTTGCTTAATATAAATCTAGAAATAGCATAGGCAGAAACTATAATGACTAGTCCAATAGCCGCACTAGCGATAAGCAATTTTGCTTTTTCCACTTTCTCAGCATTACCTCGAGAAGTCATCCATAGAAAACCAGCGTATAATAACAATAGAGTTGCTAGTATTCCCAAAAAACCAAGGAATATATTAATAATTCCTCCAATGGTGTCTTGTATAGACCGCGTCCCCAGGACTACTCCTGCATCCGCTAAATCATTAATGCCAAACTCTTCTTGGGCAAAAGCCTTATTAGCAAAGGTTAATGCTAGAACAAGGTTGCTTATTAATAGTGAAAATACTTTTTTCATCCAGTTTAGAAATTTATTTTGTTAATTCCTCTCGTTTGTCATTTCGACTAAGTCTCGAATTAATGAGAGGCGCATGGAGAAATCTAGATCCCTGCCTTGCCGGCAGGCAGGTCTCCACTTCGGTCGAGATGACAAGTGATTAATTTATATTTAACTACCCTCACAATACTCTTCATTACCAGAACAGAATCTATTATTACAAACACATGAAGCATCAGCAGCATCACAAACACATGGATACCAACAATTTTGACTTAAATCTTTAATACCAGAAGTCAAAGTAGGCGTGTAATAACTAGACGGATCAAATCTATCATGTCTAATACTAATTGTATCGCCATCTAATAAACGCATCCAATAATTAATGTCTGGCGCAATACCAATATTACTTGAGTTGATTGAACTACCTAATAATTGTTTATCAAAGGTAACTTCTATTGGATCGATTAATGAAATAGCATCTGGATTTTGCATCTGAGAAATAGTTGGTGGAGTAAGATCAATTTCACCGGTAGTAGCAAAAACCCAAGTATAATCTGACTCTAAGTGATTATCTGCCATATCAGCTATATTGGTAGTTACTAGAGCAACAAAATCGTCAGGACTAGTATCATCACTAGCTGGTAGACAAAATACATCTCCACCACAAGAATTTACACCACATAAATCAGTAGTGATTAATTCTATGGTTCTATATTGATTAGATATTCTATATTCTCCAGATACCAATGGTAAAGCATCGTCATGATTCACAAGGCTAATATTTGTAAAAGCAGGAGCTATACCTGTTGCTAAAGCTGGATTTATTGCTTCTGAAAAATTAATTTGTAATACACTATTTCTGGGATTATCTGTAGAGCCTGCTATAGGTCTAACTGATACTACTGTAGGCGGAGTAAAATCAAACTCAGTACCAGTAGTAAAATTCCAAGTATAAGAATTAGAATGCGGAAAAGCTACTGATCCATTTTGAGTTTCTAAATCACCCAATACCATAGTATAACGGACATCCATTCTAGGGTTTCCTAAATCATTAACTGGATTTAATTGAAAAGTCCTAAAGCCAGTATTAGGCTCAATACTATAACTTATCAATAAATCATCGCCTGTAATAGGCTCTGTATTGCCTTGCTCATATAAATTAATAAATCCACTATTAGCCGCACAATCAGTATTACAACCTGAATCAGCTACTATCATATCAACATCCATCGGCTCCTTGAAAGTCAAATAAATATTAGTATTTCTAGCTACATCAGTAGCGTAACGAATTGGATAATGACTATCTAAAGTACCAGCTCCCAAACCTGCTCCCGAGCTAAAACCTCCACCCGAGCTACCACTGCCATTTCCAAAAGCACCATCATAACCTTCACGTAGTACAAATCTAGCTATAGCATATGATGAAAGCACAATTGTCAGACCAATCACTCCATTGATCAAAATCTGCTTAGCTTTATCTACTTTTTCAGTATTGCCTTGAGAGGTCATCCAAATAAACCCACCGTATAGAATAATTAGCGTGGCCAGAATCCCCAAAAACCCAAGGAATATATTAACTATACCCGCAATTGTTTCTTTAAGGTCTCTAGTGCCTAGATTGACTCCCGCTTCAGCCAAATCATTGGTACCAAGAACATCTGCTGCTTGAGCTAAAGCAAGCTCTGGCAACAAAAAAATAACTGTCAAAAATACAATAAACATAACAGTTATCTTTTTATTAATTAGCATGGGATTTTTATTTAATTATAAATTTTTATAAATTCAATTTTTTCTTTACTTTTTCCTGAATCGTCTTGCCGTCTGCCTGACCTTTGGTCCTAGTCATGACTTCTTTCATGACCAAGCCAAAATTGTCATGTCCTTCAGATATTACTGTATCTACTATCTTATCTATTTCTTCTTCGCTCATCATAGCTGGCATATATACTTGTAATACTTTAGCTTCAGCCTCTTCTCTGGCTAACAAATCATCACGCCCAGCTGTTCTAAAGGCTTCGATAGAATCTTGCCTCTTCTTGAGCTCTTTCTTGGCAATAGATAAAACATCGTCATCATCTAAAACTTCAATCTTTTTATCTATCGCCAAATTTTTCAGAGCACTACGAAGCATCCTTAAAGTAGACACTTCTATATCTTTTTTAGCTTTAAAAGCTACTATAAAATCTTTTTCTATATCTTTTTGTAAAGACATTTATAAATATCTTGCCAATAAAAAATTATCGCCTTTTTTTGCGTCTTAGTTCAAAATCGTCTAATTTACCAACTTTTTTCAAATAATCAAAACGTGCTGTAATATTTCTACGACGTAGAGCCGTATCCCTGGTCTTCTTCTTACTATCTGTTTTACTAAAAAATCTAATTTTTTTAGCTTGTAAAATCTTACCGCTTTGAATTGTTTTTCTGGTAAATCTACGGATTAAGCTTTCAAATGATTCTCCATCTTTACGCTTAACTTCTAACATGTAAACACCTCCATTTCTTTTTATTAAAATCTTATACTTAGTGTCAAAAGAATAACGGCCAAAAGCAATTATTCTCATCATTATAATGACAGATTTGAAGACAAAAGTCAACAAAAAAATAATCCCCAGATGGGGATTATTTCTTAAGCTTTAAATTTTTGGCAATATTTCTATCTAGACGCTTTCGGACCTCTGCTTTGACCTTCTTATAATCAACAATCTCTTGTACTCCACTCTCCATATCTCTAATAAGTATAGTACCATCGGCAATTTCTTTTTGACCCATGATCAAAGTATATTTAACTTGTTTTTTGTCAGCAGCCTCCAATTGATCCTTGAGTCCTTTCTTGGACATGTTCTCTGAAACTGAAAAACCAGCTCGTCTCAAATCTTCAAAAAGGTTCAAAGCTTTTTTACGAGCCTCTATACCAAGCTGAGCAATATAAATATCAAAACCCCTGCCTTTATCAATCTCTACTTTGGCCTCTTGCATTTTCATGATTACTCTTTCAATCCCAATGGCAAAACCAATGGCTGGTGTCTCACGACCACCTAGTATATTCACCAAGTCATCATAACGTCCTCCTCCGCCTAGAGCATTTAACTTACCCTCTTTGCCTGAACATTCAAAAATCTCCCAAGCAGTACGAGTATAATAGTCTAATCCTCTGACTATTTTGGGATTAAGGCTATATTTGATATCCAATTCGTCTAGATATTCCAAAACTGCCATAAAATGTTCTTTACCTGCTTCTGACAAATGATCTACCATTTGTGGGGTTTCTTCAGCTAATTCTTGGCATTTTTTATTTTTACAATCTAATAAACGTAAAGTATTTTTATTTAATCTTAAACTACAATCTTTACAAAGAGATTTTTTCTTATCTTGATAATATTTTTTAAGAATCTTAATGTATTCTGTTCTAGAGGCACTGTCACCTACACTATTTACTTGTATTTCAATATCTAAGCCCAAGTCCTTGAGAATAAAATATGATATAGCTATCATTTGAGCATCAATTACCGGATCTTCATCTCCAATAGCTTCAAAACCAAATTGCCAAAACTGACGATAACGACCAGCCTGAGGATTATCATGACGAAACTGAGGACCAATGTAAAAAAGTTTAACTGGTTGAGGCAAATTAAGCATGCCGTGTTCTATATATGACCTAACTACAGGAGCGGTATTCTCAGGACGAAGCGATAATTTATCACCACCCTGACTAACAAAAGAGTACATTTCTTTGCTAACCACATCGGTGTCTTCACCTACTGTTCGTTTAAACAAACTAGTAGCCTCTACTATTGGCGTATCAATACGAGAAAAGCCATAATTTCTAGCGAAATTTTCTACTTTGGTTCTAATAAGGTTCCAATATAATTGCTCATCAGGCAATATATCTTTCATACCCTTAACTAATTGTACTTTTACTTTTTTCTTTTTAGCTGCCATATATCTTATTTATTGACTAATATTCTCATAAATTGGGACATTAAAAGTATTGACCCTATTTATAGGCCAACCTCTAACCCACACTCTTCCTATAACATAACTTTCATTAACGGGACCAATTTGACGAGAATCTAAGCTGTTTGATCTATTGTCTCCCATTAGAAAATACTCATTTTCTTCTAAAGTAATAGCCTCATGTTTATCAGAAGAAAAATTTTCTATGTAAGCCTCCTCTAAAATCTCTCCATCAATATAGACCCTGCCCTCATCTATAGATACTGCCTCCCCTGGCAATCCTATTATTCTTTTTATAAAATAAGCCCGAGTGTTTTTGGGATTTTTAAAAATTATTACCTCGCCTCTTTGCTTTTCATTAAATCTGTATGATAACTCATCTATAATAAGATATTCATTTTGATAAAAGTTTGGCTCCATTGACGCCCCTTCTACATAAAAAGGCTGTACCAAAAATAATCTAATTGGCAAAATAATAGCTAGAGAAATTAAAACTACCTTTACTACTTCAAAAACTAATATACCAAATTTCTTCAACCAAGATAAAACTAGAGAATCTTCATCATCTTCTGAAAAATTACTCATGTCCATATCAGTACTTTCGGGTGCTAAATTTTCTTGTATTTCCTTTTTATTTTCTTCCATAAAAAATATAAAATTATATAATCGATACGATTATTATACATAATACAAAAATTAAAATCAACTCCATAAAAGCCTATAAATTATGGGCTAAAATAGACTTATAATGGTTGACTGATACTTGTTTTATTAGTATAATTGATATACTTCAGAAATGTAATAAAATGGATTTTAAGAAAAGAAAACTAAATCTTCTAGACGAAAATTTGAACAATAATTTTGATACTCAGCACCAAGCAAATAAACCTAAGCTGAATTTCAAAAAAGAATATAAAATAGACTCTAAGAAGCAAGACAAAAATCAGGCTGGCAAAAGTCGGGGAAAGAAAAAACTTCCCTTGTTTTTTATAATATTAATTATTGCCTTTCTAGGTATTGCTAATTTATTAGCTGCTGACAATGACAGTTTTTTATCTGGCGTAAAAAATTCTTATCTAGTCAGACAAATTACTCATATTATATCTAGTAAAGAAAAATATCTAGATGGCGAAAAAGAAGATAGAATAAATTTTGTATTAATGGGCATGGGTGGTGCTGGACATAATGGTCCGTATCTAACAGATACTATTATGATAGCCAGTTTCAAACCATCAAGTAAGGAAGCCGCTATATTTTCTTTACCTCGTGATATGATTGTGCCAATTGATAGTGCTAACTATAGAAAAATAAACTCCGTCTATACTATTGGTCAAAATAATGGTATTGGTGGTGGTGAATTAATGAAGCAAGTATTAAGTAAAACTTTTGATACACCTATACACTATTTTGCCGCTGTAGATTTTAATGGTTTTATAGAAATGATAGATGCTATAGATGGCGTAGAGGTTAATGTAGATATAGCATTTGTAGATAATCAATTTCCAACCTACGATGAAAAATGGCAAAGCGTTTCTTTTGAAGCTGGCAAACAAACTATGGATGGCCTAACAGCTCTTCGCTACTCTCGCTCTCGTCACGGTAATAATGGCGAAGGCTCTGATTTTGCTCGTATTAAAAGACAACAAAAAGTAATATTAGCTGCTAAAGAAAAACTTACTTCTTTTAACACTCTAATCAACCCTACTAAAATTACTAATCTATTTTCACTATTTACCAAATATACCTCTACTGATCTTGAACCTTGGGAAGCCGTTAAATTAGTACATCTAGCCAAAGAGTTAAACACTCAAAATATAGTAACCCAATCAATTGATGATCGTCCTGGTGGATATCTTAAAGCTGGCATTGCTGAAGATGGTGCCTATATATTACAACCTGTCACTGGAAACTATAATCAAATAAATTTATTAATAAAAAACATATTTGATCTTCAACAAGCTAGCCAAGAGAAAGCTAAAATAGTAATTCAAAATGGCACTATAGTGCCTGGTCTAGCTCTTAAGGCAGTTAATTATTTAGACCAAATAGGGTATAATATAATAAGGTATGGCAATGCTAATACTCAAGATAAGATTAGCACCATAATATATGATTATACTAATAATAATCCCAAAACTAAAGAATCATTAGAAGGTGTTTTTTCCACAAAAGCAAAAAACAGTATTCCATTAGATTATGATAGCGCCGTCGTAGCCTCAAATTGGGGAATAAGAAATGATGATGGAGATTTAGAACAAATAGACTTTTTGATTATTTTAGGACAAGATCAAATAATAGATGAGGGAATAGAAATAATAACTACTATTAATCCTTCTTTACTAAGCAGCTCTACAGCTACTAGTACTGAAGAAATAACAGAATAATATGGCAAGTTTATACAAAATAGCTATAGTCGGAAGAGTAAATGTAGGTAAATCTACCTTGTTTAATCGTTTAATTTCAGATCAAAAAGCCATCACTTCTCGTGTAGCTGGCACAACTAGAGATAGAAATTACGCAGTCTGCTCATGGAAAGACATGGATTTTTCTTTAATTGATACTGGCGGTTTAGAAAGACAATCTGATGATGATATAGATCAACAAATTATAGAACAAGCTCAAGTAGCCATTAAAGAGGCTGATCTTTTACTTTTTGTAGTAGATACTAAAACTGGCATTATGCCAGCTGATCTTGAATTAGCTAAAGAATTTAAAAAGAATAAAAAACCTATTATTCTGGTGGCTAATAAAACTGATAATAATAAACTTCGCCAACACACAGCTGATTTTTATAAGCTTAATTTTGATAAACCATGGCCTATTTCAGCTATCAATGGTGTTGGAACTGGCGACCTATTAGATGAAGTGGTTGTTAGACTTAAGAAATTAAAAAAGAAAAAAAGACTTAAAGAAGCTCCAGTTGATGAAAAAATTATAAGAGTAGCCGTAGTTGGTAAACCTAATGTTGGCAAATCCTCTATTATTAATGCTATCTTGGGCGAACAAAGAGTAATAGTTTCTGCCACAGCCCACACTACTAGAGATTCTCAAGATATAGAATTTATTTTTGAAGGTCAAAAAATAGTTTTTGTAGATACCGCTGGTATGAGACGTCATAGTCAAAAATCAGCTGATGCCTTTGAAAAACAATCCGTTGATCAAAGTATTGAAAGTATAAAAAAATCTGACATTGCCATACTGGTAACTGATGTTAGTAAAAAACTAACTTGGCAAGATAAACATATGATAGATGAGGCTAATGAGGCTGGCGTGGGCCTTGTCATATTAGCTAATAAATGGGACATGATAACTGACAAAACTACCGATACTGTCAAAGAGTTTGATATGTATTACAAAAGATTTTTCCCATTTATAAAATGGGCACCCGTAATATATTCTTCTGCGACTAAAAAAATACGTATCAAAAAAATATTAGATAGTGTTATAGCTATTTATGGAGAAAAAAATAAAGTTATTAGTGAAAATGCTCTAGATAAACTATTAAAAGCAATAGTTAAAAGACACAAACCATCCAGAGGTAAAGGCACTAAACATCCTTACATTTATAGCCTTAAGCAACTTCGTACTAACCCTCCAATTTTTGCTATCAAAATTGATTTTAAGGCTGATTTACATGATTCTTATTTAAGGTTTATAGAAAATAATTTAAGATATAAGTTTGGTTTTGAAGGTACTCCTATTCATATTAGAGTACTAAAGAGCCAAAATACTAAAGATAAAAAATAAATATGAAATTAATAATAGGCCTAGGAAATCCAGATAAAGAGTATGAACAAACTCGCCATAATTTTGGCTACCTATCTACAGATTCTTTAGCTAGTAAAAAAGAAATAAGTTGGACTAAACATAAACAAAGCAACAGCTTGATAGCTAGCTTCCAAGGTAAAAAAGAAAAAATTATCTTAGCTAAGCCTTTAACCTATATGAATAACTCTGGTAAAGCGGTTAAAGCCTTAAAACAATATTACAAAACTCCTGTTAATAGAATAATTGTTATTTATGATGATATTGACTTACTATATGGAAAAATAAGGATTTCCAAAAATCGCAGTGCTGGTGGACACAAGGGTATTGATTCCATAATAGAACATCTCAAATCTAAAGACTTTAAAAGAATCCGTCTGGGTATTGGTCCTCAAAAAGGTAAAGCTGAAGACTTTGTCCTAAAAAAATTCTCCAGTACAGAAAAGAAAAAGCTAAATGAGATTATAGATACTAGTAATCTAATACTAGAAAATATACTGGCTAGAAGTTTTGATCAAGCAGCCAATAAATATAATTAAAATCAAAAAGCCTCGTCCAATAAATGAGGCTTTTTTTGTTTAGATACTTCTCAGCCAATTAAGGATAGTTCGCACTCCAAATCCTGCACCACCAACTGGTGTATACGAATTTATGGATTTCTCTATGTAAGCTGGACCAGCAATATCAATATGAGCCCACTCTACTCCATCTTCTATAAAATGATTAAGAAACCAAGCAGCCATAATAGAGCCACCGCCCTTAGTATTTGATATATTTCTAATGTCAGCGATTTTAGATTTATTCATGTCTTTATATTCCGGAGCTAAAGGTAACTGCCACATAGTCTCCCCTGTATCTTTGGCTTGTTTTAAAATAGCTTTAGCTAGCTTATCATTATTAGAAAAGAATCCCGCATATTGAGAACCTAAAGCCGCAATAACAGCGCCAGTTAAGGTAGCTAAATCTACTATTTTAGTAATCCCCTGTTTTTGAGCATAGGCCAATGAATCAGCTAAGGTAACTCTGCCCTCTGCATCAGTATGAGCTATTTCAATACTTTTGCCTTGCATATTTCTAACTACATCGCCTGGTTTAACAGCAGAACCAGAAGGCATATTTTCACAAGCGGCAATAATACCATGTACTTCTACTTTTGGATTACTAGCTACCAAGGATTGAAAAACACCTAAAACAGTCGCTGCACCACCCATATCTATTTTCATGTCATACATACCTTCCCAAGGCTTGATATTAAGACCACCACTATCAAAGGTAAGTCCTTTACCAACTAAAGCAATCTTATCTTTAGCTTTGCCAGTTGGTTTATATACTAAATGAATAAATTTTGGCCTGGCTTCTGAACCTTTAGCAATAGATAAAAAAGCATTCATCTTTAATTTTTTAATAGCTTCTTCTTCTAATATTTTGACTGTAATATTCCCGCCTTGCCGCGAGGCAGGTTTATTAGCCTTAGCTATTATCACAGCAGTATCTGCCAAAAATTGTGGTGTCATTATTCCAGCAGGCTCATTAACTAAATCACGAGCTAAAATTGTACCTTCGGCTAAAGATTTTCCTAAATCCCAAGCTTTAGTAAACTTTACTTTTTGACTAGCAAGTAAATAAACATAAATTTCTTTAATATCTACTTTAATATTTTCTTTGTCTACTTTTTTATATTTATCAAAATCATAATTAGCTAAATATAATCCTTCGGCTAATGACTGAGCTAGAAGACTAATGTCACTAGTTCCCTTGAGCCAGTGCTTAGCTACTAAACCAATCTTATTAGCTTTGTATTTTTTAAGATAAGCTATAACATGTCCAGCTGTTTTTCTAAAATCTTCAGCAGCTAATTTCTTAGCTTGTCCAGTACCAATAAAAACAATTGTCTGCTGATCATCGTGAATTACAAATACTTGCCCTTTTTTACCTAGAAAATTTTCTTTCTTAACACGAGACAAAACATCTGACTCATCTTCATAATCAAAAGACTTAATTAGATTAGTAATAGCTTTATCATCTTTCAAAACAGGCACAAATAATACCTCTTCTTCCTGATTTTCTTCTGCTCTAAATATTAATTCCATATAATTATTTATTATAATTTAACACTCTGTAACTTAACATAAGTTAATATATATAGCAATAATCAACCTATTAACTAAACAAAAAACCGCCCTAACGAGCGGTTTAGATCCTGAACTAAATTCAGGATGACAAATTTAATTTATACTTACTTTGATACTAGGTCCCATTGAAGATGAAATGTATAAAGCTTTAATAAAAGTACTTTTTAAACTTTGAGGTTTTGATTTCTTTAAAGACTCAAGGAAAACTGCAAAATTCTCAAGTAACTTAGCATCATCAAATGATGTTTTACCAATAGTCAAATGAATATTAGCAGTACTATCATTTTTGTAAGATACTTTACCTTTTTTAAGCTCACCAACCATTTTAGTTATATCTGGACCAATTGTACCAGCCTTGGGATTAGGCATAAGACCTTTTTGACCAAGTACTTTAGCAATCACTGCTAATTTTGGCATCATCTCAGGTACAGTAACCGCAATATCAAAATTTGTTTTTGAAGTTTTTTTAATCTCAGCAATTAATTCTTCACTACCAACTAAATCAGCGCCAGCATCTTTAGCTTCTTTAGCTTTATCTTCTGGTACAAAAGCAGCTATATTAATAGTCTTACCAGTACCATGTGGAAGTGCTGCAGAGGCTCTAACAATTTGATCGCCTTTTTTGGGATCAATACCTAATCTAGCGTGAACTTCTATAGAAGCATCAAATTTTACTACGCTAGTTTCTTTAACTAATTTGATTGCTTCTTCAATTTTATAAATCTTATCGCTATCAATCTTAGCTTTAGCTTCTTTTAATCTTTTACTTACTTTTGACATAATTATTTATTATTACGAGGTTCAAACGCTCAACCGACTAGCCAAGCTCCCTCCGTGTCCTCCATAGCTTTACGCGAAGGAGAGAAGAATATTTATTTTCCTATTTTAACTCCCATTTGACGAGCAGTACCAGCAATTATCTTTTTTGCTTGTTCTACGTCATCGGTATTTAAATCTGGCATTTTAGCTTCTGCAATTTCAGTAAGTTGTGCATCACTTAATGTAGCAACTTTTTCTTGCAATGGACTACCAGAACCTTTTTTTAAACTAAGTTTTTTCTTTATCATATCAGATGCCGGGGCAGTCTTAGTAACAAAAGAAAAACTTCTATCTTCATAAATAGATAATTCTACAGGTACTACTTCTCCCATACGTTCTTTTGTAGCTGCATTAAATTGCGTACAAAAAGCTTGAATATCTAAACCATGGGGCCCTAAAGCTGTACCAACTGGAGGAGCTGGAGTAGCTTTACCAGCTTGGATTTGTAGCTTAACAATTTGTTTTATTTGTTTTGCCATATTATTTATTATTACGAGGTGCAAACGCTCAGCCGACTAGCCAAGCTCCCTCATTATTATTTATATTTTTTTAATTTGTAAAAAATCTAATTCTACTGGAGTCTCACGACCAAACATAGAAACTAATACTTTGGCTTTACCACGAGCTTCATCAACTTCGGAAATCTTACCTTCATGATCTTTAAATGGACCATCGGTAATCTTAACAACTTCATCAACTTCAATATCAACTTTAAATTCTGGTTCTTCAGCACCCATTCTTTGCATTAATTGTTTTATCTCTGCCTCAGAAACAGGAGTAGGTGTAGTACCAGAACCAACGAAACCAGTTACGTTTGGAGTATTTCTAACTACATACCAAGAAGCGTCAGTTACTACCATAGATACCAAAACATAGCCTGGAAAAATCTTTTCCTTAACTGTTTTTCTTTTTCCGTTCTTAATTTTAATTTTAGTCTCGGTTGGAATAATAACATCAAAAATCTTATCTTCCATATCCATAGATTCAATACGTTGTCTCAAATTACGACAAACGTTTTCTTCATAACCAGAATAAGTATGTAATACATACCACCTTCGACCCTGTTGTGCGGTTTGTTTTGGCATATGTTTATATCTTAAAATTATTTAATCAAGCCTTCTATTACTTGGCTAAGACCCAAATCAACTACCCCTAGAAAAATAGCCACTGCAATAGAAACACCAATAACCATTAAAGTATGATTAATGGTTGTTTGTCTAGTTGGCCATACTACCTTAGATAGTTCTTCTTTGGCTCCTTTAAAATAGCTTACTATTTTGTTCATATTTTTAAAATAAAGGTTTTTTAAAACAGCTCTGACAGCTGTTTATAACGAGATTACTATAGCATAAAAAAATAGCTGAGTCAAGGATTAAACTAAAAAGCCCCGAATTTCGGGGCTTTTTATGTAAATATAGTGTATTTTATGTTTTATTTATTGAATCTCTAAAGTATTTATAATACCTACAATAATAGCTTTTTT
This sequence comes from Candidatus Komeilibacteria bacterium, assembly GCA_018656655.1. GTDB lineage: Bacteria > Patescibacteriota > Patescibacteriia > UBA1558 > GWA2-36-10 > XYD1-37-29. The sequence continues at coordinate 17,402 of JABHYW010000040.1, forward strand.
CTCAACTAATAATTCTTCTGTTTGAGGTATAAAATTAAATTCAAAGCTTATTCTAATAATTTTATTATTATGGAGAATATAATATCTTTCTATAACTCCTAAATCATAACGAGCTTGTTTATAAGTATTAATGCCAGCCACTTCTATAAAAGTATCTTCATAGCTATAACCATAACCATCATTTGCGTAAAAATCATCTTTTATTTCTTGAGAAGTTTTTAAGTTTTTAATATTATCTTCTGCTTTCAGCCAAAAATGTCCTTGTTCTGATTTAAATAATTGACCAAATAATTCACTAAACTCATCTTCAACAAATTCTAATGGATACTTAAAACTTATGCCTAATTCTTCATTCGTATAAGTCTGCCAATCAACTATATTATCTAAAAATTTAAAAGTTTCCACTATATCTTTTACTTCCGAAAGCATCCCCTGCAAACTAGGAACCTCGTCATGACTAGTACTATAAACAAAAATGTAATCATCATTTTCAGTCACATACTTGGGTTTTGGACCTTCTTCATTCTTTATAGCATCCCAGCCTTGATGACTCATAATACCAAGAGCCCAAAAATCTAATTGTTCTGGAAAACCAAAATATATTCCATTATCTTTCTCTTCAAATTGATAACCTTGCCAATTCTCTGGAAAAACCAAACTAAAACCATATTTATTATTTTTATAAACAAGTCCCTCTTCTAAATTAGACTTTTCTTTTTCTATTACTGTCTCTTTTTCTAATTCTTCTATACGCTCAGCTAATTTTTCCATTTGAACTTGGGCTTGTTGCTGAATATTTTTAGAAGTTTCTTGGACAGCGTTTGTAATTTGCTTTTCTGCCTGATCTTGCACTAAAACATAAGTACTACCACCTGCTAATATCGCTGTATTAACAATGGCTAAAATTATACTAATAAATCCTTTCTGTTTTTTCATAGCTTTATTTTTATTTTTTAAATATCTAAATTCCCTTTGTCATTTCGACCGAAGTCTAGCTGAGCTAGACTGAGTGGAGAAATCTAATCCTCAGATCTCTCGACTACGCTCGAGATGACAAGCCTCTCTATATATCTAAATTCTTTACAGACTTAGCGTGAGTTTGAATAAACTTCTTACGTGGCGCTACTTCAGCTCCCATAAGTATCTCAAAAATTTGATCTGCTTTAGCAGCATCTTCAACAGTTACTTGTTTCATTAATCTAGTAGCTGGATCCATAGTAGTTTCCCAAAGCTGTCCTGGATTCATTTCACCTAAACCTTTATAGCGCTGAATATTGACCTTAGGAACGCCTTTTTTATTTTTAATTTCTTGACCTTCATCGCCTTCTTCTACTTCTTCTGGAATTAGATCATCTTCAACAATGCCATGTTTCTTTTTAAGCTTCTCCAATTCTGCATCATTAAAAACCCAAGTAAGCTCTTTTCCTTTTTTGAAGCTATATAGCGGTGGTTGAGCAACATAAACATGCCCTCCCTTAACAAGCTCAGGGAAATATCGATAAAATAAAGTAAGAAGTAACGTTCTGATATGAGCACCATCAACATCGGCATCGGTCATAATAACCACTCTGTCATATCTTAGATTCTCTATATTAAATTGCTCACCGATATTAGTACCTAAAGCAATTATAAGATTCTTAACTTCATTATTAGCTAACATCTTATCAAGTCTAGCTCTTTCTACATTAAGAATTTTACCTCTCAATGGTAGAATAGCTTGAAATCTTCTATCCCTACCTTGTTTAGCAGAACCTCCAGCAGAATCACCCTCCACAATGTATAATTCACATTCTTTTGGATCACGACTAGAACAATCAGATAATTTACCTGGTAAAGTAAGCCCCTCTAAAGCCCCTTTACGTAGCACTGTCTCTCTAGCAGATCTAGCAGCCATACGAGCTTGAGCAGCTAGTAAGCACTTACCAAGCATATCTTTAGCATCTCTTGGATTTTCTTCTAAAAACGTATCTAAAGCTACTGAAAAAATTGATTCTACAGCTGGACGTACTTCGACATTACCTAATTTAGCTTTAGTTTGTCCTTCAAACTGTGGATCGGGTAATTTAACACTAACAATAGCTGTTAAGCCTTCCCTAACATCTTCAGCAGTCAAATTTTGATCTTTTTCTTTTAAGAAATTATTCTTACGGGCATATTTATTTAATACTCTGGTTAATGCTGCCCGGAAACCAACCAAATGACTACCACCTTCTGGATTAGAAATATTATTAGCAAAAGCATAAACATTTTCTCTAAAATCACTAGTATATTGAAAAGCAACTTCAACAGTTATCTCATCCTTATTTTTATTTACATAAAATACTTTTTCTTGCTTTACATCATGACCATTATTTAAATGCCTAATGTAAGAAGCAATTCCGCCTTCAAAATAAAATTTATGTGATTTTTTATTTTTTGGATCACGTTCATCATAACAATTAAGCTTAAGACCTTTAGTAAGATAGGCTTGCTGACGAATATGATCTATTATTGTTGGCCAATCAAATTCTGTAACTGTAAAAATAGATGCATCTGGCAGCCAAATTTGAGTTGTACCCGTATCTTTAGCTTTGCCAATTGCCTTAACTTTGCCCTGTGCTTTACCAATCTTATATTCTTGAGCCCAAAGTTTACCATCACGTTTAACTTCAGTTCGCATCCAAATAGACAAAGCATTAACTACAGAAACACCAACGCCATGCAAACCACCTGATACTTTATATCCACCATCACCAAATTTACCACCAGCATGCAAAGTAGTCATTACAGTTTCTAAGGCAGATTTTTTACTGACTTTATGTTTCTCTACTGGAATACCACGACCATTATCTGAAACTGATACTTTTCCTTCTGGAAGTAAAGTAATTTCAACTGTGTCCGCATGACCAGCCATAGCTTCATCAATACCATTATCTACTGCTTCCCAAATTAAATGATGAAGACCAGTAGAGGCTGTATTACCAATATACATACCTGGTCTTTTTCTAACTGGATCCAATCCTTCTAAAACGGTAATCTGAGCAGCACCATAGGCGTCTTTATTTTTAACAGCCCTTCGACTTTGCTCAGGACCTTCGGCTTTTTTGGCTGTTTTCTTAACGGCTTTAACAGGTTTTTTTACTACTTTTTTTGGCATATATTATTATATTAAATCCCTCCCCCGCCTCCCTTTGACAAGGGAGGAGCTACCTCATTAAATTAAGCTTGTTAAGCCCCCTTGATAAAGGGGGTTTGGGGGATTTCTCTATGCTTATTTTATCATAAAATAAGCAAAAAAACAACCAAAATTGATTGTTTTTTTATATAAATATTTTACCTAATATTAGCGTAAAATTGCCTTAAATTTTTTCTGTAAAATTGCTAAAATATCATCCATTAATTTATCTACATCTTCAGCTAATAAAGTACGATCATTAGATCTAAATTCAAGATGCCAAGCTATTGATTTCTGACCCTCTTCAATGCCTTTCCCTGAAAAAACATCAAATGGCTCTAAATGACGGATAAGTGGTGAAATTCTAACTATCTCAGCCTCTAAATCAGCCCATTTAAGGCCTTTATCTACCACTACTGCCATATCTCTGTAAACTGCTGGAAATTTAGCTAGAGTGGCATATTTTTTAACTTTATTAATATATTTGAGTAGTAAAGTAAAATTTAATTGCCAAAAGGCTACATTCACATTTACATCGTTACTATCAAATAAACCATCTTCTAATAAACCAAATTGTCCTAAAATAATATCTTTATATTTTATTTCATAAGCTATAGAAGCATATTCAATATCTGACTCTTCAAATTCCACTTCAACATTAAGATGCTCCATCAAAGCGCTAAACATTCCCTTGATTGATAAAAATAAATCTTCTTTACTTTTCTTACTAACCTCAACTCCAGCTAAATATTTATCTTGTTTTGGTAAAAATTTCTTTCTAGAATCATCTGTGTGGTAAGTGCCATGACTAATTTTATCAAAAGTACGCTCTAACTCATAAATTCTGAATTCATCATACCAGCGCATATTCTCCTCTGCTCTAGCTAATAGATTTGGTAGTAAAGACATATTTAAATAAACCTGCTCAGGACTAAGAGCATTCTTTACCCTCAAATGATTATTTAATTCTAAGCCTAATTTTTTAGCCCAAGCTTGATTAGTAAATGGATAATTATAAAGCTCGTAATATTTTTGAGACAAGCTAAACCATCTTTTGATATCTCTAGCGGCTACATGATCTAAATTAACACTAGGGCTATCAATATTTACTTTTGGTAATTCAAACTTAATATTGTCATAACCATAAATTCTAGCTACCTCTTCTACAATATCTTCTGGAATTGAAATATCTTTAGTGGCTCTAAAACTTGGCACTCCAATTGTAAAAGTCTTAGCTTTATATTTTAAATCAAACTTTAATCTCTGCAAAGTATCTTTAATCTCAGCTGTTGGGATAATTAAACCAAAACGATTATTAATTAATTCTTCAGATACTTCTAAGGTAACTGGCTTGAATGGATTATTATCTACATCTACCAGCTTACTGGCAATATAAGCCTCGGGACAAAGCTGTAAAATTAATTCAGCTGCTCTTCTAATAGCCGTACCAGCCAAGACTGGATCAAGAGACTTCTCAAAGCGAGTTGAGCTCTCAGAACGAAGCCCAATAGCTGTAGCAGTACGTCTAACGCTAGCTGCTCTAAAATTAGCAGACTCTAATATAATTTCTGATGTATCTATACCGATTTCACTATTTTGACCACCCATTACACCAGCGATTGCTACATATTTTTTAGCATCGGCAATCATTAAGGCTCCTTCAGGTAATTTCCTATTTTCACCATCCAATGTAATAAACTTCTCTCCTTTAGCGGCCTGTTTAACTATAATATGATCTCCTTCAATATGTTTGGCGTCAAAAGCGTGCATTGGCTGACCCAATTCGTACATAACGTAATTAGTCACATCTACAATATTATTAATAGGTCTAATCCCAACGGCCTCCAGTCTCTTCTTTAACCACCAAGGAGACTCGGCTACTTTAATATTTTTAATAGCTAAACCAAGATAACGAAAACAATTTTTTTTATCCTCTACTGTTACTTTTAATTTGGTTTCGTTTTTTCCTTTTAATTCAAAATTTGGATAGTCTTTTAATTTAAGTTTGTAAATAGCTGCTAATTCTCTAGCCAATCCATATTGCCCCCAAAGATCAGGACGATGGTTAATTGATTTATTATCAATATCAATAATAGTATCATTTAACTCTAAAGCTTCAGCTAATTCTTCACCTGCTTTTAATTTAAGTTCTGATAAATCAAGAATTTCTTTATCTGATTTTTGAGGAAAAAGATTTTCTAGGCCAATTTCTTCAGCGGCAGCAATCATACCACTAGATTCTACACCTCGAATCTTAGTTTTAGCCATCATAACTAAATCACCTTCTCCGTGCCATTTTACTCTAGAGCCTACCTTAGCCACTGCCACTAACATGCCTTTACTAAGGTTTATACCACCACAGACAATTTGCTCTACACTATCTCCAATATCAACTTGGCAGACCTCTAATCTATCAGCGTCTGGATGTTTAGCTATTTCATTAATTTTACCAACTACTATATCTTTTAGATTAGCACCTCGTTCAATCACCTCTTCTACTTCTACTATAGCCATAGTAAAATCTAGAGCCAATTGCTTTGTCTCTAAATCTTTTGGTAATTTTATCCAATCTTTTGCCCAATCAAGTGATAAATACATATTAAAATTGTTTTAAAAATCTTAAGTCGCCTGATTGAAGTAATCTAATATCATCAATCTTATAGCGCATCATTACTAATCTAGTAAAGCCAAGTCCAAAGGCAAAACCAGAATATTCTTTTGGATCAAGACCACCTGCTTTAATTACTTTTGGATGTATTAAACCGCAGGGCATTAGTTCTAGCCAACCAGACTGCTTACAAACACTACAACCCTCTCCACCACAGATTAGACATTTAATGTCCATTTCAAAACCAGGTTCCACAAATGGGAAAAAACCAGGCCTTAATCTAACATCCACTTCAGTATTAAAAAAAGTAGACAAAAATGATTTCATAACTGCAATCAAATTACCAATATTTATATCTTTATCAACCATTAAACCTTCCAGTTGATAAAAAGTATGATCATGACTAGCATCAGTAGCCTCATTTCTAAATACACGACCCGGAAAAATTCCTCTGAATGGAGCTCCAAATTTTTCTAACATGCGAACTTGAAGATTTGAAGTTTGAGATCTAAGAAGTAAGCCTTGCTCTAACCAAAAAGTATCTTGAGCGTCTCTAGCTGGATGATCCTCTGGAGTATTCAAAGCTGTAAAATTATAATATTCAGATTCTACTTGTGGACCGTCATATACACCAAAACCCATCTGTGCAAAAATATCCTCTATTTCGTATTGAACAATAGTAGAAGGATGAAGGTGGCCAGTTTCTTCTCTGGTACCAGGCATAGTTGGATCAAAATCCGTTCCGCCGCCTGATTGTTTGTTTTTAATTATTCTCTCAGTCTTACTAAAAACACTAGCTAGCTCCATTTTTATTTCATTAGCCAATTTACCAATTTTTGGTTTTTCTTCAACAGCTAAATCTTTTACTTCTTTAAGAACATTAGTAAGCTCTCCTTTGCGTCCTAAATATTTAGTCTTTAAATCTAACAAAAGTTTAGAATCTTTAACTTCAGTTACTTCTTTTAAAAATTGTTCTTTAAGATCTTTTAATTTCTTTTCCATATAATTAATTTTTTGCTCGCTCATTATTTTGACGAAATACTAATATTACAAACTCTACTACAGTAGCTAATATAATTAATAAAACCATATTCCACCAAGTAAGTATTCTAGCAGCTTGTAACATTAAAGCTAGAGTCAATACTGCGGAAAATATAATAGCCTGACGAAAAGATTCTGTAGCTATTATTTTTGGCCTACCTCTTTTTCTATTAAAAAGACTACGTAATAAAAATCCTAAAATAGATAGGCTTCCTAAAATGCTTAAAAACAGAATACTATAGAACATAGCGTAAACCAACCAAGAGCCTTCTGTAGGGTCAAAACTGCTTATAATTATAAAAAAACCAAGCCATGCTAAGGCAGTGGCTAGTAACATTATTAAATTATACGCTTTGATGTTCATCAATATAAATAATACAAGAAATACAAGTAAAAATCAATCCAGCCCTTCGCGAAGGGCTGGATCAACCTCTTAACAATTATGACAGAAAATTTAAATCTTCTACTATATTATCGCCTAGCTTACTATTTAAACTAGTTATAAACAAAGCTTTATCTCGAAGTAACTGTTTTAACAAATCATCATCTAAAGCAGCAATTGTCAAAATACCATTCCTAAAATAAATAGCGCTCATCTTATCTTTAGCTTGTTCAGACAAAAAATCAACTAACACTCTATTGGCCGATTCTAATACTAAAGACTCTTGAATCTGACTTTTGATTCCCTTTTTGTCTACTGCCTTATCGGCTAAATCTTTAAAACTATTCCAAGACATAATTATTTACTTAATTTAGCGTGCGGACAAATTGATTTAAAATCACAAGTGCTACAAACATGGCCTGGTGTAGCGGTGAAATCATGTTTGACAATATTATCTATAGTAGCTTTTATCCAATCTTTGGTTTTAGTAATTTCTTTTTCAGTTCCTACAAAAGATACAGCTGTATTATTACTTAAATAAAAGAAGGTTAAATCTTTAACTGACTGTTTAAATACTTCCTCAGAGGCAATCTGATAAATAAGTAATTGCTTTTTATCATCAAAACTAAGTTTTTCTTTAGCTCTACCAGTTTTATAATCAATAATCTCCCACGTGTCCTTCGAAGCCTTGCGCGAAGAAGGGGCCTCACTATGAACATCTACTCTATCAAACACACCCCGTAAACTATAATCTTTTACTTTAATAGTAAAGCCTTTTTCCAAAAACAATGGTGTTGCCCTTCGGCCTTGCTCAGGATCTTCGAGAAATTTCTTGTTAAACTTTTTAAAATAATCTTTTAATATTCTAATGCCATCTTGATAATATTTTTGTTTTTGATCTTCAGATTCATACCAATCATCAATCCAAGATTCTTCATAAAATCCTAATAAATCTTTTTGAGTAGGTTGTTTTATTTTCTTACCTTTAGAAAATAAATCTCCTTGGCCTAGTTCTGAATTATTAATTATTAACTGATAGAATTTTTGCAAAGTAGAATGCATTGTTTTACCAAAGCTAAAATAAGCATTGCCTTTAGTCGGTACTTTGGCTACAAAAGTATAAAAGTATTGCCAAGGACATGATTCATAAGCCCGTAACTGAGAAAAAGAAAATGTCTTAGGTACTGGATAATTTGGCTTAACTTGCTTAGCATTTATTTTATCTGGCTCTTTAATTGGAGTAGTTATTTCTTTACTAGCAATTTTAATCTCATCTATAAAACGAGATGGCTTTTTAGTAGTAGAACCGCCGTAATTTTTAGCCCAAGTTAGATACACTGCTTCTTTAGCTCTGGTCATAGCTACATAAAATAAACGACGCTCTTCCTGAAGATGAGCATCACCAGATGGTAAATCCTCTTTAATGAATTGCTCAGGCATCTCTATTGGATCACGACGTGAAGTTGATGGAAATCTAAGATGAACTAAATTAGTAATAAATACATATTTAAATTCTAAACCTTTAGCGCCGTGCACAGTCATGACCTTAACTACATCTGGACCAGCCTCAGCGTCAAATTGCATAGCTCCCATTTCACCTGACTGCATCTCCATATCTAGAGTTTCTAAGAAATTATGAACTGAAGTATCTTCAATAGATTCTTCCTCCCAAGTTCTTACCTTTCTGAAAAACTGATTAAGAAAATGCAATTGATCTGTATTGTATTGATTTTGTTCAATAGTCAACATATTAAGATAACCACTATCTTCAAGCCAATTATATATTACTTGAGAAACTGGCTGTTCTTTAGATTGCTCTGTATGTTTATCTATATCTGAAATTACTTTGGCTATTATTCTTTGATCTCCGACTGGTAATTGGATGTAACGATGATTACTCTTAGTTGCATAATACAAACTCCAAGCTTTTTTTCTAGCTAGATGATTCAAATTAATAATACTAGCAATATTTAAACCAGTAACTGGCAAAGATAAAATTCTAAAAAATGCAGCTGACTCATGATAATTATCTAACAATTTAAGATAAGCTATAATATCTTGAACTATATCCTGAGCGTATAAACCACGAGAAGCCATAAACTGATGAGGAATACCTATTTTTCTCATCATAGACACAAAGCCCTGAGCCTGATCATTAGCTCTAACCAATATAGCAAAATCAGACCAGTTCGTGTCTGGGTTTTTTTTCTTTAAATCTACTATCTTAGCCAATATTCCATCTATCTCAGCATTTTTATCTATAAAGGATAAAACATCCACTGAGCCTTTAGCTTTGACATGACTGGTAAGTTTTTTGTTAAGTGGTGTCTTACCTTTTTTATATTGATATTCTAATCTATCTGGATCATTCTGCTGTATAAAATTATAAGCTGTATCTAATATTTTTTGTCCAGACCTATAATTATCATTTAAAAATATCTCGCGGAGCGCTAGCGGAGCGTCCTCCGAAGCCTTGGCGAAGGAGGACTTATCCTTAGTATGTTCTTTTTTAAAATTTAAAATATTTGATATGGCAGCCCCACGGAATTTATAAATAGCTTGATCGTCATCACCAACGACCATCAAATTATTAGCTGGGGCAGCTAATATCTTTATCAATTCATACTGAGCCCAGTTAGTATCTTGAAACTCATCTACTAAAATATACTTAAATTGCTTCCTGAATTTTTTTAAAACCGGCGGACGCTTTTTAAATAATTCTAAAGTATAATTTATAAGATCGCCAAAATCTAAAGCATTATTTTCTAATAACAATTGTTGGTAAACATGATAAGCATTAGCAACTTCTTTATTTCTAGCTATCTCTGCCTTTTCTGCCTCTTTGTCCTCAGCTTTAGTAGCGCTGACTTTCAAGCTCTTAGTATATTTAATATATTCTTCTGGATAAACTACCTCGTCTTTTAGTCTTGAAAAATGACTAAGCAAAGCATGGATAAATCTAGTTGGATTACCTAATGGCGCATAATAATTTAAATCAAACTTATCTAAATTCTCTCTAACTAACATCCAGGCAGCTGTCTGATCCAATAATTTAAAATCATTAGACAGTCCAATTTCTAAAGCATAGTCTTTAAGAACTTTTTCACAAAAACCATGAAAAGTATGAATCCATAAATCGCTATAACCTAAAGGCAAAAGCTTGTCTACCCGTTCAATCATCTCACCAGCTGCTTTTTCAGTAAAAGTAACTGCTAATATTTCATCAGGCGTAGCTTTCTTTTTTTCTATTAAATAAGCTATTCGTTGGGTAATAACGGTGGTTTTACCAGTACCAGCCCCAGCAATTAAAATAGCCGGCCCCTGATCATGAGTGACCGCCTGTTTTTGATCTTTATTAAGATATGATAAATCAATTGCCATATACATAATATTAACTGAAAACTATACTTTTGGCAAAATTAATACCCCCTCCCAGATTTCTCTGAAAGGGGGCCTAAACAGTTTATTCAACAACTTTGTACTCTAATCCTTGAGGTGCACTTTTACTATAAGCCATAATGATCTCTAGATCATCAGGTAGTTCTCTAACCAACATCTCTTTAACCGTACGCATGTCCCTAAGATAGATGCTTTCTTCTTCATCGGCTGAAGGAAAAGCTTTAGAGCCACCATAGCCCCCGCAATCCCAGTGCCACAGAAGAAGTAGTTTCTTAACTTTGTGCAAACCAATAGAAACCGATACTATCTTGTCAACAAAGTCTGTCTTGAAACCATTATTTTTCAAAACATCTTTAGCTGCACCTGGCCAAGAATAAAGATCAAAATCATCAAAACCCAAACCACGCTCCACGAATTCTTGGTCAGTTTTACGGAATCTGAAATCCACGCACTTGATGACTGCCAATGGGCACTCGTGCATCTTTAACTTGTCATTGGGTACTGTGAAATTAGCCATAACTTTGTATTCCTTTCTTAGTTGTTGTGTCCTGTTCTTACCCCTCTTTTCTTATATTTCCTAACTACCTTCAGACGAGCCATCTCTTTTTCAATCTGAGCTCTAAACATAATAAAAGACTCAGCATCAGCTAGTTTAGTCTTCAAAACTTCTTCGGCTTTCTGCCTAGCTGCTTCAGCACGCTCTTCATCGATATCTTCAGCACGTTCAGCAGTATCAGCTAAAATAACTACTTGATCAGGTAAAACTTCTACAAAGCCACCTGAAATAGCCATCAAATCTTCATCCTTCGCTAAAGCTATGGATGACGCGTCTTCTTTTTTATTATGTTTAACTACTATCTCACCTGAAGCTAGTTGGGAAACTAGCGGTATATGATTTGGTAAAATAGTAATTTCACCCATTACTGTAGAAATGGAAACCTGAGATACCTTTTCTTCAAAAAGTATCTTTTCTGGAGTTACTATTTTTAATTTCAAATCTTTCATTTATATAAAATTATTTTACTTCGTCAATTGTGCCCTTCATATAGAAAGCTTGCTCTGGTTTATCATCATGCTTACCTTCTAAAATTTCTTTAAAGCCACGCACAGTATCTTTTAATGAAGCATATTGACCTGGAGTACCAGTAAATGTTTCAGCCACAAAGAAAGGTTGTGATAAAAACTTTTGTACTTTACGAGCCCGTTGAACAGTTAATTTATCTTCTTCTGATAATTCATCCATACCTAGAATAGCAATAATATCTTGAAGATCTTTATATTTTTGTAAAACTTGTTGAACTTCACGAGCAACATCATAATGTTCTTGGCCAACTACTTCTGGATCTAAAATCACAGAGCTTGAATCAAGTGGATCTACAGCTGGATAAATAGCTAACTCAGCTAGAGTACGAGAAAGTACTACTGTAGCATCTAAATGACCGAAAGTAGTAGCTGGAGCTGGATCAGTTAAATCATCAGCTGGTACATATACAGCTTGCACTGAAGTAATAGAACCTTTTTTAGTAGAAGTAATGCGTTCTTGTAATTCTCCCATCTCTGTAGCTAAAGTTGGTTGATAACCCACAGCTGAAGGCATACGACCAAGCAAAGCAGATACCTCTGAACCAGCCTGAGTAAATCTAAATATATTATCAACAAATAACAATACATCTTTCCCTTCATTATCACGGAAATTTTCAGCCATAGTAAGGGCTGTTAAAGCTACTCTTTGACGAGCTCCAGGTGGTTCATTCATTTGACCAAACACTAATGTAGTATTTTTCAAAACTCCAGAGTCTTTCATTTCATGATAAAGGTCGTTACCTTCACGAGTTCTTTCACCAACACCGGCAAATACTGATAGACCTTCATGCTCAGCAGCAATATTTCTAATAAGCTCTTGAATAACTACTGTCTTACCTACGCCCGCACCACCAAATAAACCAACTTTACCACCTTTAGTAAATGGGCAAATAAGATCAATTACCTTAATACCAGTTTCAAATACTTCTGTTTGAGTAGCTTGCTCTGTAAAGGCAGGAGCAGCTCTATGAATTGGAAGTTTAATTTTAGTTTTAATTTCTTCTTTACCATCAATAGCTTGTCCTAAAACACCAAACATACGTCCTAGAGTTTCTTGACCAACTGGTACAGAAATTGGAGCGCCTGTATTAATGACTTCTACTCCTCTAGCCAATCCATCGGTAGCTCCCATGGCTACGGCTCTTACCAAATTGTCACCCATATGTTTTTGTACTTCCAAAACCAAAGTACCTTTGCCTAATTTTAATTCCAGAGCGTTATTAATCTCTGGTAAATTTTTAGCAAAGTAAACATCTACTACTGGTCCAATAATTTGTTTTACTATTCCTTTGTTTTCCATATTATTATTAATAAATTTATATACTATTCTAAAGCGGCACTACCGGCAGCAATCTCAGCAATCTCGCTGGTAATACTAGCTTGTCTGGCCTGATTATATGCTAATGTTAATTCGTCAATCATTTCACCCGCTGCGTCAGTTGCATTTCTCATAGCAAACATACGAGCTGAATGTTCAGAAGCTTCAGATTCAAGGACTGCTTGATAAATCTGTACTTCTACTAATCTTGGTAAGAAAGCATCTAAAACCTTCTCCATGCCTGGCTCGAAAATAAATTCTGCAAAACTATCAACGCTTATATTTTCAACCTTATCTTTATCATGATTAATATGTCCTAATCTCTCGTCTATCTCTGGTACGATTGGTAAAAGTTGTTTGACATGAGGCACTTGTTTAAGAGATGACATAAAATCAGTATAAGCTACAAAAATCTTATCATATTTACCAGTAATAAAATCCTTAGTAATCATATGTGAGATTGGTCTGATATCTTCTGAATTAGCTGTAATATCTTCTTTGTGAAAATCAGCCACTAAATTTATCTTACGTCTTCTAACTTCGTCCCTACCTTTAGTACCGCAAGTCATAACGTCTGTAGTTATTACACCAGGATGATGAATCTTAATAGACTCTATTACTTTATTTACTAATGTAGCATTAAAACTACCGCAAAGCCCACGATTAGTACTAACTAATATCACAGCAACTTTTTTAACTTCTTTTGGCTCTTTAAAAAACAAATGTTTATCAGTATCAACTTTTTTAACCAAATGAAGCACCGTATCCCAAACTAAATCAGAATAAGAACGTGAAGCTAATACTTTTGATACAGCTTTACGCATTTTAGCGGCTGACACCAATTCCATAGCTTTGGTAATTTTTTTGGTGTTTTTAACCGACTTTATTCTTCTTTGTATGTCTCTACTTGCCTGGGGCATAAATATTAATTAATATTATTATTTATTTTCTTCAACTTTTTCTTCTAGCTCTACTAGGTCATCAATGATGGTTTTAAGTTTTTGTTCATCACCGTCTGAAAGTTCACCACTTTTTTCAATACTAGCTAAAACATCTTTACCTTCAGCTTCCATTCTAGTAAATAATTTTTGCTCAAAGACAGCTAAATTAGCTACTGGTACTTTGTCTAAATGACCATTAGCAGCTGCGTAAATAATAGACACTTGCTTAGCTTGTGATAATGGAGCAAATTGTCCCTGTTTTAAAATCTCAGTAATACGGGCACCACGATCAAGTAATTGTTTAGTAGCATCATCTAAATCTGATCCAAATTGAGCAAAGGCTTCCATTTCTCTATATTGAGCTAAGTCCATCTTTAATTTACCAGCTACTTTTTTCATAGCTTTCTTCTGAGCAGCAGAACCTACACGAGATACTGAAAGTCCAGTTGATAGAGCTGGCCTAACACCTTTATAAAATAAATCTGTTTCTAAGAAAATTTGACCATCGGTAATAGAAATTACGTTGGTTGGAATATAAGCTGAAATATCACCAGCTTGAGTTTCAATAATAGGAAGAGCTGTTAATGATCCTCCACCCATGGCATCACTCATCTTAGCAGAACGTTCTAATAATCTTGAGTGAACATAGAAAACATCACCAGGATAAGCTTCACGTCCAGGAGGTCTCTTTAGAAGTAGAGAAATCTGACGATAGGCTACAGCGTGCTTTGATAAATCATCATATATAACTAATACGTCTTTTCCTTTATCCATGAAATATTCTCCCATAGAACATCCAGCGTAAGGAGCAATATAAGATAGAGCGGCTGATTCAGATGCACCAGCTAATACTATAGTAGTGTAATCCATAGCTCCAGTCTCTTCTAACTTAGCAACGATTCTAGCAATTTTGGATTCTTTTTGACCGATAGCAACATAAATACAAACTACATCCTTGCCCTTTTGATTAATAATAGCATCAATAGCTAAGGCAGTTTTACCAGTTTGACGATCACCAATAATAAGCTCACGTTGTCCTTTACCAATCGGAATAATAGCATCAATTACTTTGATACCAGTTTCCAATGGTTGAAATACTGACTGACGAGTAATAACACCAGGAGCAATCTTTTCTACTGGATAGTGATCTTTTGATTTAATGGCACCTTTACCATCAATGGCTTCGCCAAGTGGGTTTACCACACGGCCAACTACTGCTTCACCAACTGGTACTTCAAGAATACGTTTGGTTCGCTTTACTTTGTCGCCTTCTTTTAAAGCTGTATATTCACCTAAGATGATAGCACCAACGGCAAATTCTTCTAAGTTTAAAACCACACCGTAGACTTTGTCTCCAGCCTTGGTTTCAAATTCAAGCATCTCGGAAGCCATGACATCTGATAATCCAGAAACTTTGGCAATACCGTCACCTACTTCGATAATTTCACCGACTGTCTCTTCTTTAACATCTGACTGCCAGTCTTCTAGTTGCTTTTGCAAACTTTTTACTAAATGATCGTAAGACATATTATTAATTACTTAATTGTTTTGCTAAATTGTTTAATTGATGTCTGATAGACATATCTATAATTTTATCATTATATTTTATTACTGCTCCACCAACAAGATCTTTATCTTCTTCAGTTTTTACTACTACTTCTTGTTTAGTTTTGGCTTTTACTAAATCACTAATCTTTTTAATTTCAGTTTTATCTAATTCTGCTGGACTAGTTACTTTAGTAGCTACAATACCTTCGTTTAAAAAATGAATATTTTCAAGTTCAATTAAAATACTTGGAATCATAGAAACTAAGTAATGTTGACTTAAATAAGCAGAGAAATTAGCAATGACCTTATCTAATTCTTTGCCTTTCTTATCTTTAGAAGCTTCATATAAAGCTAGGGCTAAAATTTTAACTTGATTCTTTTTCATTTAACTCTTTAATATATATTTATAATTAAATCCTGAGCGAAGTCGAAGGGTTATTTCAAATCTTTTAATACCTTATCAATATACTTTTTATCTAGATCTTTAGAAATTCCAGTAGATAAAATTTTCTCTAAGGCTGTAACTACCATGGCAGATACCTCGCTTTTGATTTCAGTAATCATACCATCTTTTTCACTGGCAATCTGTTCTTTGGCTTTCTCAATAAGTTTAGCTACCTCTTCTTTGGTTTTTACTAAATTGGCTTGCTTGGCATTTTCAGATAACTTTTTGGCTTCTTCCAAAATAGCAGCTGCATCACCCTTAGTAACGATTAGTTTTTCTTTAACTTCTTTCTCTACTTGCTCCAATCTTTCTTCAGCAGCCTTAGCATCTGATAAGCCTTTGGATATCTCATCATTTCTCTTTTGCATTGTTTTAGTTAAAGGCTTCAAAGCAAAAAACCACAAAACGGCTACCACTATCAAAAAATTGACTAGTTGAGCTATTAGTAATTTCCAATCGATTCCAAATAATTCTAAAATTTCCATATCTATTATTTAAATTAATTGCTTAGTCGTGCCCTCATATATAGAGAGCACTCAAAACTATCAATTATTTGATTGAAAAAGCAATAATCAATGAGTAAATAGCGATAGCTTCAGCAAAAGCTGATACTAAAAGCATAGGTACTAGGATTTTACCAGCTGATTCTGGATTACGTCCGATTGATTCCATAGCTTTTGCACCAATCTTACCGATAGCTAGGGCTGGAGCAAAACCACCCACAGCGATAGCAATGGCCTTAGCCATTAAAGTTAAATCTACAACTTCCATATGTGTTTTCCTTTCTTTACCCGTCCGAAGCTTTATGCGAAGGAGGGCTGACAATTCCAGGTCGATCTTTTTTTATTGTTTTACGTCGCCTAGATTATCTATATTAATTATATTTGTCATTCTGAACTTGTTTCAGAATCCCATTGTGAGATCCTGAACTAAATTCAGGATGACGAAGTGTGTTTTAAAATGACCTCCTAATGTGCGTGTTCAGTAGAAGCAATAGTATAATATACTAAAGTTAATATTGAAATAATAAGTGCCTGAATAATACCAACAATAACCTCTAAAAACATAAATGGCAATGGCACTCCAAAAGCAATCAAGGCAGCAATTGAAGCAATCAATACTTCACCAGCAAAAATATTACCAAAAAGCCTAAATGATAATGAAGCTACTTTAGCAAATTCTCCAATTATTTCTAGTAAACCTACAAAAAACATAATAGGATTAATAATGATTACTGTCCAATCTTCTTTTATCTTGCCAGGAATCTCTATTAAGGCTTTTATATTTACAAATTTATTAAAATAATTCCAGCCACCGACAACCATAATACCAAAAATATTAGCAGATACTATAGAAAATAATCCTAAAGCTAAAGTTGTATTTAAGTCAGCCGTAGCTCCTCTGAAAATAGCTGTACCGTCATAAGTAATAGAACCTAAGCCAGGAACTAAGCCTAACCAGTTATTAATCAAAACAAATAAAAAGATTCCAAATATAATTGGAAATACTTTTTTACTTTTAGCCCTATCATTAGTTACCAAGTCCATCATATCTAAAGCACCATTTATAATTATTTCTAAGAAACTTTGAAAAACTCCTGGGATGCGACTATTTTTAGCCCTAATAGTTAATGACAAAATGATAATTAAAAAAACTGCTACCCAAGAGGTCAACAGTGAATTAGTGACATTAAAGTCACCTATATTAAAAACAGTTTCTGCATATAAAGTATGTTCGTGTTCGTCATGAGCCTCGCCTTCATGACTAGTGCCATGGGCGTCTTCATTTATGATATCTTCAGCCTTTCGGCCTTGCTCAAGACCTTCGGCGTGAAGAGTTTCTGTTTCGTTTGTATGATCAGCGACCGACGCGTGATCTATATCTTGATTATTATTTGTCTCTTGACTCATTTTCGTCTTTTTTCTTCCCTTCGGCTTCACTCAGGGTCTTCGATTTAGTTTCTTCTTTTTCAATTCTTTTCATGTATTTAACTCCTGTAATACCTATTCCCACAGAAGAAATGATAAAGGCAGCAGCCGTAATACTGAGAAAGTATAATGGTTCTGTTCCTTGCTTTTCGTCTAACCATCGACCCAAAAATAGAGCTCCAATAACAGGGAAAGCAATCCAGCCAGTAGATTCGGCAAACATCAGCATTCCTTGTCTTAGCCACTCATTATTGGCTTTATTTTTATTGTCATTTTTGACAGATGGCATAAATTTCTAATAAACAAAAGCGGCTACATTATATATCTTTAGACGTCAAATGTCAATAGTTTTTTATGTATAATCACCTGAAGAGTCGATTTATTGACAAGATAGCTAAAATATGATATATTAATCTGTTCTATTCTGGAACTAATACGTCCTTTTCTTCATAAACAGGAGGTCATAACATGACCAGCAAAAAACCGATTCTGTACCTGACTGGCATGTGGTTCCTGAAAGAGATTTGGCTCAAATGGGCCATTGAAACCACAAAAGCTGGTCATCAGACCTATAGCATGGACTTCTGTAATAACGGCAGTCCGCCCATTCAGCAATACATTAATAATGCGATTAAAGCCTGTCTACGCATCAAAGAAGAAACTGGTTCGCTGCCAATCATTTTTGGTTGGTCCATGGGTGGTCTAGTTGCTCAAGTCGTAGCCTCCAAACTGGAGATTCCCAAACTAGTGCTCGTCTGCAGTGCTGCTCCTCGTGGCATTGCTAACACAAGTTGGCCTATGACCAAAAGAATTAGGCCCTACCTCTCGGCAATACTGTTTAATGGCTCTTTCCGACCCAGCAAGCAACATGCCTTGGAAATCGTCTGCAATAACTGTCCTGAAGAACTCTCTTCGCACGAACTACAACTTGTCTCAGGCAAAATCGCCCGACAAATCCTGTTGGGAAATATCAGCGTAGACGCTTCTGATATCAATTGTCCTTGTCTAGTTATAGCCGGAAGTCGTGATCGCATACTTCCTCTACACATTCAACAGCAGTTGAAACAAAAATATGATGCTAAAATCATCATTGGACCTTATGGTCACACACCCATGCTGGAAGACAGTAATGGAAAGCTAATCAAGCGTATCCTGAACTGGCTCGACTAGTAAATAATCCGTATCGTTCGCCTAATAGCGAATGGTACGGGTTCTTTTTTTTGTTAATCCCCCAAACCCCCTTTATCAAGGGGGCTTTTTTTAAAAAATCTCCCCTGACAAGGGGAGATGTCCGAAGGACAGAGGGGTTTATTCTAACCTCGGCTTCTCGACATCTTCTAGCTCTAAATCTCCACCTTTTCCACTTATTTTAAGTATATCTTTGTCTATTTTCTTAAATTCTTTATTGGAAAAATTATAAGCATTTGTAACTGTAGCTAAATGACCGCCCAATTTTCTCTGATATTCAGCATAGGCTGACATGTGTTTTTGTAACTTTTCTACATTCTTACGAATCTCTTTAGCAGACTCCTCTATTTGCAAAGCCTTTAGTCCTTGTAGAACAGTTTGTAAATAAGCAGCAAAAGTAGTTGGAGAAACTATAATTACTTTTCTTTCATTAAAAGCATAATCAATTAAAGATCTAGTATTTACTTTGACTGCTCCCACTTCATTTATAAGCAAATCATAATAGATTCCTTCAGCTGGAATAAACATAAAAGCAAAATCTAAAGTAGATTCATTAGGGCGGATATATTTAGAAGTTTCGTCAATCCTCTTTTTCAAATCATTTTTAAATTCTTTTTCCAAGACTAATTTTTTAGTTTTATCTTTTTCATCAATAATACGACGATAATTTTCCAAAGAAAATTTAGCGTCTACTGGCAGAAGCTTATCTTTTATCTTAACTACCGCATCTACTGCTTCACCGCTTTTAAAATGATATTGCATTTCATATGACTGAGGCGGTAAAATATTTGATAAAATCATTTCCAAACTTGCCTCACCAAGATTTCCTCTTGTCTTAGCATTGGTCAAAACTTTTTCTAAATTTTGCAGCTGATCAGTAAAACTAACTACTTGTTTATTAGTTTCTTCCAGCTTAAGTAGTTTTTCAGTTACATCTCTTGAAATTTTAGAAGTTTCAATAAATTGATCTTGAAGCATTTTAGAAGAATGTTGATTAGTCTTATCAATCTTATCTCCTAGCTGCTTAGTCAAATCATTTATTTGCTGTTGAAGCATTAACATGGCCTTGTCATCTTTTACCTCTTCTTTAGGCTTCTGATTTTTCAACATTAACCAAATAATGACTGCAAAACCTACTACTATTAAAATTGTGCTTAAATATTCCATATATTTATATTATAATTTATCTATAAATTTACCAATGTCATCCCAATCAAAATCTTCTGACTGCCTAGCTATTTCTTTAGCCAAAATCTTATCTCCAGTCTCAATAACAGCTTCTACAATTTGTCTTTTATCTATATCTTTGAATCTATCTAAATTATTGGCCAGTAATTTTTCTTGACCAACTTTAATTAATTCAAGAGCTATTTGTTGATGAATGGCAGATTTGACTTCATCTAATATACCAAAGTCACCACTCTCCATATCAAGAATATAATTAATAACAATATTCTCTGGCGTAAGTTTAGAAAATTTAAAATCTTTATCGTCTTCCATTATTTTAAATATTTTAATACTTCATTTTTATTTAATATCTTATCTACTCTCTCTGCCAAATAACATCTAAATCTTTCTGCTTATATTCTGGAGTAAATGAAAAATCCTCTGTTTCAGACAAGTTAACTTCCTGATCTTCTTTACGGATTGTTTTATTCATAGCTCCTTCAAATTCTCCACCAGTTCTATTTGTTCTTATTCCTTTGTTTTGATTAACCGCTATTGTATCTATGTCGTTATCTTCAGCAAACTCTGTTAATTGATCTAATAAGCTATTAAACAACTGTGTTTCATTGACCTTGTAAAGATAAGTGTTGGCTGGATTAAAAGATGCTGTTAATATTTTTTTACCATTATCTTCATAATAATGCAATAAAATTAAGCCTTGGCATATCATAGTTTCTTTATCTCTCAAAACCATTTGAAAATAATTTTCTAAATTCCACTGAGATTCTTCTCCATTATATGGATTATCTCCTGCAACACAAACACCACCTACTCCTCTAGCATGAGCTGAGGTATGATTTTTAGTAATAAAACATTCTAATTTTCTTCTTTGCTTTTCTTTTTGCTTTTCATCTTCTGGTTGATACTTAGCTATTTCTTTATCAATAATACTTAACTCCTTTTCAAAAACACCTTGGAACGCTTGAACTAAATATCTGGAAAATAATTCTTCATCATACTGCCCCTCTTGAATTTCACTACTTGCTCTTAAATATTCTTCTAGATTCAATTCTCCTAAATGAATAGATTTTGGATCGAGTTCTTTACCAGTTAATGTTTTAATTGCTTTAGCGACTTTCTTTTGTTCGGATATTATCATGCCAGCGATAGTCTTTCCTTTTTTTCCTGCTTTTAATTCATTATTTTCATCTAACTCAGCCAACTCAAAAGGATTACCTTTTTTATCTGTTTGCCTGCTAAGCTCTTTCATTATTCTTTCCAATATATTACCATTTAAACCTAGTTGATCTAATCTTAATTTATTAATATCATCTTGTTTAGTATTACTATTTTCTAAGTCTGTTTTTTGACTATAGTAAGCTGGTAATAAGGCGGCGATGTCTGAATTTGATTGTGCTTCTGTAGATATCTTTCTTTCTACTTCTTTAACATGATCAGCAAAAAATTCTCTCAATTCTAAAAGGTAAGCATAATCTGGATTTTTCGCTTCTCCAGCTCTTCCTCGAGTTCCCTCTAAATATGTTTTGATGTCTTCAAACTCTGCAAATTGATAACCTATTAATACTTCTTTTAATTCTTGTGCATCAAATTTATCTACTAATGATTCTAATAGTAAAGCGTATACTTTTTCTTCTCTAGTTTTAAATATTTCTTTGTTAGGAAGATTTTCAATATGCTTATCTAAAATATTATCTAATATCCCAAGCATTTTATCTTTTTCAAAAGATACTTCTGAAAATTTCTTTTGAATACTAGTAATTGATTGCTCTAAATATTCTATATTTTTTTCATTTTTCTCTTCTCTATCTCTAAGCTCCATCTCTACTCCATCTGACAAATCTATTTCATAAACATCTTTGATTTTAAATCTCTCAAGGTCTGATGATCTATCTGGGCATGCTTCATTACTATCAAAGTCAGTCCAAGCACCAACATGATTAGGATATACTAATTCAACTAATTCTTTATAGTTCTCTTGCTCTGTTATATTTTCATCTTGTTCTTTTGATGATATTAAAGTATCAACTTGATCTTTTATTTTTTCAATATACCCAACTAACTGAATTTCATCTCCTGCTTGTTTTAATTCTAAATATTTATCGTATATATCTTTACTTGGTAAGCCTAGTTCTGATTTATATGCTTTAAGGAAAAAATTATCTTCTTGAGTATCTAAAAAACTATCTTCTAGATTATTTAAGACTTGTTGGAGATAGCCAGACTCAATTAATCTAAAAGCAATTTCTTGATCTAAGCCTTGGAATTTATCTAGACTTTCTGCTACTAAATCACCTTCTCCTACTTCAATGAGTTTTATAGCTATTTCTTGATGATCTAAGCCTTGGAATTTATCTAGATAATTTACTACAGACATACCTTTTCCTACTTCAATCAACTTTAAGACGATTTCTTTATGATCTAAGCCTTGGAATTTGTCTATATTCTTTGCTACAGAGTCACCATTTCCTGCTTCAAATAACTTTAAAGCAATAGCTTTATAATCTAAACCTTGGAAATTGTCTAGATATCGTGCTACGGAATGACCTTTTTCTGCTTCAATCAACTTCAAGGCTATTTCTTGATCTAAACCTTGGAAATTATATAAATGATTTTCTACAGAGTCACCATTTCCTGCTTCAAATAACTTCAAGGTAATAGCTTTGTGATCTAGGTCTCCAAATTTGTCTATATTCTTTGCTACGGAATGACCTTTTTCTGCTTCAATCAACTTCAAGGCGATATATTCATGATCTAAG
>JABHYW010000041.1 GCA_018656655.1 Candidatus Komeilibacteria bacterium
GAAAATGGATGGTTTTTCAGTGCTTAAGGCTCTTAAGGAAGATGATACTACTAAAGATATTCCAGTTATACTTTTAACAAATTTAGGTCAAGATGAAGATATTCAGAGAGGGAAAGACCTTGGGGCAGTTGGTTATTTAGTAAAAGCTAATCTTACTCCTTCTGAAGTAGTAGAAGAGGTTAAGGCAAAACTTGGCAAAAAATAAAATTGTGTTAATATAAATTAATCTCAGCTCTTAGGAGGGGGATTAATTTTAAAAAATATTTAAGAAAAAATTGGAAAATAGTTTAATTAAATAATCAATTTACTGAGTATGAATTTTAAAGAAGAAAAAACGTATATAATGATTAAGCCAGATGGTGTTAAGAAACGCTTAATTGGTGAAATAATTACTCGTTTTGAACAACGTGATTTAAAGGTAATTGCCTTAGAAATGTTTCAACCAACTACTAAACAGATTGATGAGCATTATCCAAAAGATAAAGCTTGGATTGCTCGTTTAGGACAAAAGACTTTAAGTACTTATGAAAAGTATGGTGTTGATCCTGTCAAAGAACTTGGCATGGACAATGATTATGAGATTGGTAAAATGGTTCGTAAGTGGTTAGTTGACTATATGACTTCTGCTCCATTAGTTAGAATGGTAATACAAGGAGTTCATGCTGTGGATATGGTTAGAAAAATATGTGGTGTTACTTTACCTAATTTAGCTGACATGGGAACAATTAGAGGAGATTACTCAGCTGATTCTCCAGCAGTAGCTAATAGTGAAAGAAGAGCAGTAATGAATTTAGTCCATGCTTCGGAGACTCCTCAAGAAGCTGAACATGAGATTAAGCATTGGTTTGGAACTCGCAAAGTAATATTTGATTACGAACGATTTACAGATTAAATATAAAAAAGAGCTAAGTTTAGCTCTTTTTTTGTTAATGTTTGCGGGGCTATTTCTAAAGTGCTATAATGACATTGTAGCCTCTTCTTTTACAAATATGTAACTCTACAACAATGTTACATTGGGGCCTTATATTGACTGGGATTTTGATCTTCAGTTTGCGGGCACCACCTATTTTAAATAGGGGTCATACATATAAAAGAATGCTACGTAGTCAATTTTATCAGTAACAAAATTTAACATGCTGAAATGTGACTAGCAAAAAGGTGTTTTATCAGTGCGAACTATACAAACGCCTTTTTGTTTTGTTTAAATCCCCCTAAATCCCCCTTTGACAAGGGGGACTTGCTAGATTATTAATGTTTGGGTATATTAAAAATCCTCCCTTGATAAAGGGAGGTGGACTCGAGCGGAGTCGAGAGGACGGAGGGATTTAAAAATAAAATTTATTTTGTAGCTTGTTTCTTTTTCAATTTATTTAGAGTTTTCAAACATGAAGTACAGATAGTCATTCTAGAACCACCCAATTTTTTGGATTGCAAGTTTATTTTCATACTTCTTTTAGTAGCAGTGTTGGAGTGACTACGTCTATTGCCACTTACCTTTCCTCTGTTACAGATATCACATACTTTTGCCATATGCTTGAATTTCTATTTAATTAAGCTATAATTATATATACAACGTAGAATAATTTATCATAAAATTAATTTTTTGTCAAAGCTATGCTAATATCAACATTATTTTCAGACCCTACAATATTTTTAGTTATTATCTTATCTTTAGTCTATGCCTTAACTATTCATGAGTTTTCTCATGCTTTAGTAGCTACTTATTTAGGTGATAATACCGCTAAATTTAGTGGTCGTCTTAATCTCAATCCATTATCTCATATGGAGTTTTTTGGAACCTTAATGCTTCTTTTTGCAGGTTTTGGTTGGGGAAAACCAGTGCCTGTTAATCCATATAATCTCAAATGGAGAAGATGGGGAATGGCTATGGTTTCTTTAGCTGGGCCAGCTTCTAATTTTATTTCAGTAGCTATTTTTGCAGGAATTGTTAATGTTTTAAGTAATTTTGTACCAGCCGGAAGTTTAGTTTTTGACTTCTTATTTTATTTAATATTTATCAATTTTATATTAGGTATATTTAATCTTATACCCATTCCTCCTTTAGATGGCTCAAAAGTACTTTTTGCTATATTACCATCTCATATGGACGATTTTAAACGTAAGTTTAGCGTCAATGGTCCATGGGTATTATTAGGGCTTATATTTTTGGATAGATTCACGGGGCTTAATATTTTTGGCAATATCTTTGGATTTTTTATAAATTTGATATATTTATTATTCTAAAAAACCTTATAAACACCCTAAAGCCTTGACTTTGATATTTTTTTATGTTATCTTATTGACGATATTAAAGCAGGTTTTCGCTTTAAATTATTAATTTTTTGCACTAAAATATGCCAACAGTAAATCAATTATTGAAAAAGCCTAGAAAGAAACAAAAAGCCAAGAGTTCTACTCCAGCTTTGCATACTATTTTAAATAGTTTAAGAAGAAAGAAGACAGAGCTTCCAGAGGGTGCTCCATTTAAACGTGGCGTTTGTATTAAAGTAACAACTAGTACTCCAAAGAAGCCTAACTCCGCTCTTCGTAAAATTGCTAGAGTTAGATTATCTAATGGAATGGAAGTAACTGCTTATATTTCAGGCGAAGGTCATAATTTACAAGAACATAGTATTGTACTTATCCGTGGTGGTAGGGTAAAAGATTTACCTGGTGTTCGTTATCATATCATCCGTGGTGTCTATGATACTCAAGGAGTAGAAGGTAGAAAACAAGGAAGGTCTTTATACGGAACTAAGAAAGAAAAGAAAGCAAGTAAATAATATTTCAATAAATTCAATATAAATATGAGAGGAAAAAAAGCTCCAAAAAGAAGTATTGCACCAGATCCTAAATTTCAAAGGATTGATATTGCTAAGTTGATTAATTATGTAATGTCTGATGGTAAAAAAACAACAGCTCAAAGAGTTGTTTATAATGCATTTGAATATATTTCTAAAAAAACTAAATTAGATCCTTTAGAAGTTTATGACAACGCTATCAGAAATGTAGCTCCAAGCCTAGAAGTAAAAGGTAAAAGAATTGGTGGTGCTAACTATCAAGTACCGATTGTAGTAACTGGTGAAAGAAAAACTACCTTAGCTTATCGTTGGATTCTTGAAGCGGCTCGTGGTAAAAAAGGTGCTGCTATGTCTAAGAGACTTGGCGATGAATTGATAGCTGCCTCTAATAGTGATGGCGGTGCTATGAAAAAACGTGAAGACGTACAGAGAATGGCTGAATCAAATAAAGCCTTTGCTCACTTTGCTTAAATTAATAATAATTTAGAATAAAGGCAGACTTTGTCTGCATTTTATTTTTAAGAAATAAACTAAACAAAATAATATGGCCCGAGCTCCATTAGAAAAAGTAAGAAACATTGGAATTATCGCTCACATTGATGCTGGTAAAACTACAGTAACAGAGCGTATCCTTTTCTATACTGGTAAAAAACATAAAATTGGTGAAGTCCACGAAGGTGAAGCTGAAATGGATTGGATGGAACAAGAAAAAGAGCGTGGTATTACTATTACCTCAGCTGCTACTACTTGTTTTTGGGATTTACCAGAATGGTTAGGTGGTGATAAAGCTAATATTAATATTATTGATACCCCAGGACACGTTGATTTTACTGTCGAAGTAGAAAGATCATTACGTGTACTTGATGGCGGTGTAATTGTATTTGATGGTGTGGCCGGCGTTGAACCTCAATCTGAAACTGTTTGGAGACAAGCTGATAAATATGAAGTTCCTAGATTAGGTTTTATTAATAAGATGGATAGAATGGGAGCTGACTTCTATTTTGATATGGACACTATCCATGAGAGATTAACCAAAAAAGCTCTTCCAATGCAATTGCCAATCGGTGCTGCTGAAACTTTTGAAGGTATTATTAATCTATTAGAACGTGAAGCTTGGTTTTATCTTGATGAAGATGGCAAGGAATATGAAAAGCGTGAGGTTCCAGCTGATATGAAAGATAAGGTAGAAAAATATCGTGGAGAACTTATTGAAGCTATTGTAGAAAATGATGAAGCTTTGATGGAGAAATATCTTGGCGGTGAAGAACCAGCTTTAGAAGATTTAAAAAAAGTACTTAGAAAAGCTGTAGCTGATAATAAAATTGTTCCAGTACTTTGTGGTTCAGCTCTGAAAAACAAAGGTGTCCAATTTTTACTAGATGCCATTGTAGCTTATTTACCAGCTCCAACTGATGTACCACCAATTGAAGGAACAGAGCCAAGAAATGAAGAGAAAACAATCAAAGTAGCCATTGGTGATGATAAGCCATTTGTAGGCTTAGCATTTAAAGTAGCTACAGATCCTTTTGTAGGTAGACTTACTTTTATGCGTGTTTATGCAGGTACTTTAAAATCTGGTTCTTATGTTTATAATACTAATTCAGATAAGAAAGAAAGAATTGGTCGTATTTTAAGAATGCATGCTAATTCTAGAGAAGAAGTTGATGAAGTGTTTACTGGTGATATTGTAGCTGTAGTAGGTTTGAAAGCTACTACAACTGGACATACCCTATGTGATCCTGATCATCTAGTAGTACTTGAAACTATGGATTTCCCTGATCCAGTAATTTTTGTGGCAGTAGAACCAAAGACCAAACAAGATCAAGAAAAGATGGGTATGGCTTTAGCCAAGCTTACTGAAGAGGATCCTACTTTTACTGTTAGATCTGACGAAGAAACAAATCAGACTATTATTGGCGGTATGGGAGAACTTCATTTAGATATTATTATTGATCGTATGAAACGTGAATTTTCTGTAGAGGCCAATGTTGGTGCTCCTCAAGTTGCTTTCAAAGAAACAATCACTGGTGAAGCTGAAGCTGAAGGTAAATATGTTAAGCAATCAGGTGGTCGTGGTCAGTATGGTCATTGTTGGTTGAAATTAGAACCTCAAGAAGCTGGCAAAGGATTTGAGTTTGTAGAGAAGATTAAAGGTGGTGTTATTCCAAAAGAATATATTGCTCCTATTCAAAAAGGTGTTAAAGAAACTATTACAGATACAGCTGAGGCTGAAGGTAAATACGTCAAACAATCAGGTGGTCGTGGTCAATATGGTCATTGCTGGTTAAAATTGGAACCAATGGAAAGAGGCACTGGATTTGAATTTGTTGAAAAAATCAAAGGTGGAGCTATTCCAAAAGAATATATGCCTGCTATTCAAAAAGGTGTTAGAGAAACTTTAGACAATGGTATTTTAGCTGGTTATCATATCCA